>CAZCPP010000040.1:0-18101 GCA_964500655.1 uncultured Anaerolineaceae bacterium
AATTTCATTCGACATACAAAGCTATCGACTTCCAGTCGATAGTAGTTTACTTTTACGCGCAAGAAGAGAGCCTCAGCGCGCGTCATTAATTATCAACCTTGATTGATATACTGTGCTAGCCGCGTTTCTGTAAGTGCTCAACTAACTTAGGTGCAACCTCATATAGATCACCAATTATCCCGTAGTCCGCCAATTTGAATATCGGTGCATTCGAGTCGTTGTTTACAGCAACTATAACCGTTGCACCCATAATACCAACGGTATGCTGCACCTCACCAGACACGCCCAATGAAAGTAAAAAACGTGGACTAACTTTCTTGCCAGAGATACCGATCATGCTATCTTCAGGAAGCCAGTTTTGTTCGTAAGACAAAGGGCGTGTGCAAGCGATCTCACCATCCAAAGCTTTCGCCAAGTCACTTGCCAACCGTAAATCTTCTTGATTTGCCAGCCCGCGACCCACGCAGACTAATCGGTCGCTATTCGTAATGTCTACACTGGTGGGTGGTTTTTCACGTCGTTCGACAACTGCAGTCCGAGGTGACCTCAGCAAAAGGGAAAGGGGGATAATCTCCCCAACCTTCTCTCCGGGTTCGGCATGATCCACAGTCCCTGGAACAACCGTAAGAACCTGCTGTTGGGATGTGATGGTTTCTTGCGAGACAGTATTTCCTCCCAGTGCAAAACGCCCTGCAATCAACTTATCTGTTTCAAGGATAAGTTCAAAGGCATCATTTATACAGCCAATCCCAAGGCCTTGGGCCAACCGGGGAGCTAGCGATCGACCGCGCCGGGTAGCACCAATTAAGATTAACGATGGTTCGGCTTGGCCAATTACTTCGATCAATGCAGCGGTCAAGACATCGTCTTGCAAATCATTTAATATTGGTTCTTCACTTATGAACACACGCTCTGGCCCATATAACTGATATTTTTCCGCTCGCTGTGGAGCGTCTGCTCCCAATACAGCTGCCATTGGCGAACCAATGGTAGGTTTTTGGCTGGAAGCCCAGGCTATAAGATCACAAGCAAGATCATCACGTTCAGAATATACAAGCACGCCGGTCATTGAATTACTCCATCATGTTCTAAGGCTTGCAGCAGCGAGTCGAGTTGTTTGTCAAGGTCTCCATCGAAAGTTACGTTCTTACGGTTTTGCTCAGGAGCAAGATTGCTAATCACTTCAACCTTAGCAGCGTTGGGACCAACCTGTTCATTAGCCAGCCCGATAGCCTCTAATGTCCATTCCTGAACTGGTTTTTTGCCAGCTTTTAGGATGGCTGTGAGAGGTGGTAGCCGGGGAGTGTTGAGTTCGCTAGTAACAGAAATCAATACCGGAAGATTGCACTCGATGATTTCCAATTCTTTTTCAAGATCGCGTGTTGCACGCACACTCGTTTCCTTTAGCTCGAGATCCCTTACAAATGTGATTTGCGGTAGATCCAAAAGCGCAGCCAGCCGGGAGGGTATCTGGCCAGAGTATTCATCATCAGATCCCTCACCAAGCATAATCAAATCGACGCCCCCCAGTTTTTTTATAGCAGCAGCTAGCACCTGAGCAGACCCGGAAGCATCCGAGTCGTTCAGTGCCGGATCATTGATCAAAACCGCCTCGTCAGCACCAATCGCCAAGGCTTCCTTTATGGATTCTTTTAGCTTTCCACCTCCGCCGGCTGCCATGGCGATCACTTGTACGCCTTCCCCGGCTTCCTTGATTTGTACAGCTTCTTCGAGGGCGTGTTTTTCAAATTGACCCAATAAGACTGGCAACCCATCGAGCACTGGCGTACGCTTATCAGATTTATAGCGTAATTGAGCCAGATCAATTACTTCTTTCATACAAACAACAATTTTCATTTTCCTTCACCTATCCAAATCGATATTGAACACCATGACCTGCACGTGGGTAGTGCCATGTCAATGCCTCATCCTGACAAACGATCAGGCAGGTTCCACACTCCAGGCAACCCTCATAATCTACAAACACCTCATCCGGTTCATCTTGGTAAGTGTAAAGATTTGCTGGGCACACGAACAAGCACGGTTTAAGTTTGCATTGTGAACGGCAAATGTCATGGTTAATGGTAATGTGTGGTGACTCTTGGTCAATTTTGAAAACATTTCGACCTAGCTTTTCTTTGAGAGATATTAGCTCACTGCTCATATAAAATTATCACCTCATTACAGTTTTCGAGCTTTCCATAGATCACTAATTAAATTGCCGAGCGGAATACCACGAAGGGCACGGAAAGTTGTCTTCAAAAAACTGTCATTTGAATCTGCGCCGATCCAGAATAGATTTTCCAGTAATTCGGATATTTTATTAGGATACAAATCATATAAGCGTGGATTCTCAAGGAAGTTAAGCATTGAACCAAATGTATTTTGATCCTGCACCACAAAACTCTGACGTATAGCATCCTCATAGCGGGAAAGTGAGCCGGCAGAAAAATCGTTGTCTGCCTTTGCTTCGATGATTGCCTGGGCTGCCATTGCACCCGAGGCCAGAGCAAAATCCATTCCACGGACGGTGATACCCATATTTAAAGATAAACCAGCCGCATCTCCAGCAACGATCAGACCATCACGAACCAATCGAGACATGGAGTGATAAGCCGATTCGGGAATTGCGTGAGCTGAGTACTCTACAACCTCCCCGTCAGCGAGGAGGGGCGCAATTTCTGGGTGTGATTTGAACGCATCCATCAGTTCATGGGCCTGGAGCGAGTCCCCCTTTTCTAGCATTGCGTTCATTCCTATGACGATTCCAAGTGAAAGACTCTCGCGATTAGTATATAGGAAACCGCCACCAGTCATACCCTGGGTGAGATTACCGAAGAATAATTGTGCAGTGCCCTGGCCCGAAGACAACGCGAATCTAGCCTCGATCTTTTCGGCCTCGAGCTCAAGAACTTCTTTCATCCCAAGCGCAAAGCGATGCGGGTCGTGTCTCTTTCTCAACCCCGCTTGTTCTGCAACGAATGAAAGTGCCCCATCTGCTGCCAGAACTACATCAGCTCGAACTTCGTCGCCAGATGACACGATTCCGGTAACTTTTTCATTCTCTATGATCAGGCTGTCTACCTTGTAACCTGGGACGATCATAGCCCCCTTTTCAGTAACGAGATCTCCCAGCCAACGATCGAATACACCGCGCAAAATGGTAAAGCTGTGATGAGGCTGATCTTCAAAGCGCCGGGAATTAAACTCAAGAGTCGTCGAAGCGCTTTCTGACATCATGGTTAGGCGCTCTTTGATAACTTTTCGCTCAAAGACATTTTGGTTGGAGTCAATCTCACTAAAAAGATCCGGGTAATAAGAACGCACAGGATTTAGGTACAAGCGTCCACCGGTAACGTTCTTACTACCAGGATAATCGCCTCGCTCTACAACGAGAACTTCCATTCCGGCTGTTGCCAGATGATAGGCCGCTCCCAAGCCAGCAAGTCCGGCGCCTACAACAACTACATCTACTTTTTCACTCATACTGAAATGATATTCCTCTACCGAGCTTATCGGTAAGGTACAGCCTCTGGACCAATAACCTCTCGGGCAATGATCAATTTTTGGATGTTTGTGGCACCCTCCGCACCTACGATGTATGACATTAGCCCACGCATTGCCATTCCGAGGGGGCTCTCAGTAGTGAATGAGAATGCGCCATGGTACATCATGCTGTGCTTCACAATCTGGTGTGCCAAATGAGGAGCTTCCATTTTACATATCGATACTGCCTTGCTAACTTCATGGTGAGTGAATGAACCAGGTTCTTCATAGAATCGATCTACCATCCAAGAGGTATACAGCATCCACATTTTGAGTTGATCTAACTTGGATTCGTCTTCAGCAATTTCGAACGAAACACCTTCAAACTTAGCGATGGGACGATCGAACAGTACTCGCTGTTTTACATATTCAACGCTCATTTCATGTGCTTTTTCGGCTGATCCAATGCATGCTGCTGACACCAGGGTTCGAGCGAAGTCAAACCCTTCCATGTTGATGTAAAAACCGCGGTTAATCTCACCTAGTACATAAGATTCAGGAATTTCAACATCCTTATACCGGAATCCTCCGGTTGAAAGTCCTCCTCGACCAATGTCATCCAATAGATGAGGAGTAACGCCTTTACTTCGAGCAGGGACGTATGCGAAAGTAAAACCTTTGTGGCCAGCATCCGGATCAGTTCGGAAGAGGGTTAGATGGCCACCATCACGTTGCTCCGTCGTCTCACTGACACCGCTGATGTATAGTTTTTCCCCGTTGATAATCAATTTTCCATCTTCCTGGCGTGCAGATGTTTTTATATTGGCAATATCTGAACCCCCACCTGCCTCTGTGGTACAAATCCCTACAAAATATTCCCCAGAAGCGACCTTAGGTAACAAAAGCTCCTTAAGATGATCTGTACCATGTTTGGCAATTAGAAATCCCCAGCCAATATTTAACAAGACATATACCGGCACCGACATACTCATATCTGCGCGAGAAATTTCATGCACAGCTATATTTGCCAATACAGCCTGTTGACCAGGCATCATGGAACCACCATATTCTTCCGGGATAGAAATTCCCAAGACGCCCAAATCTGCAAGCCCCTTAATAATGTCATCAGGAATCCCCTGGTGTTGGCTATCGATCTCGGCAGCCCTAGGCTCTAAATTTTTTTCACACCATTCTCGAACTGTGCGTTTGAAAAGCTCTTGTTCTGAAGTTAAACGAAATTCCACAACCATCCTCCTAAATCTTTTTTTAGCGACCAGATTATACTGGACTCTTCTGAAAACCGGCGGGATTACCTCTACGGGTATCCACAATAACTGGTATGTAAATTCTTTTCATCCGTCATTTATTTATTGTTATCATTTCTCCTTCCAAAGAGATCAAGAAAATCTATAGTATTTAGTCTCTAATCGCAATGTGCAACGAATTTGATAATCAAACAATGATCATATTTTCAACCACCAGCAATCATCACTGCAAACATGAGAGAATCCCCATCTTGAAGAACCTTATCAAGCTGATCGTGTGCAATCCATTCTTCTCCATTAAGTAATATCTGGATCATGGGATCCAATTTACCATATTTATCAAATAATGCTTTTCTCGCATTTTGACCATATTCTGTCACAAGGTGCTCAATTACATCATTAACTGTTTTCCCATTGAGTTCAATTTCTAAATCAGATCCGCCTATCAATTCAGGTAATGTCGGAAGGATGATTTTTAATTTCACCTTCATGACTTTCCTCCAACTTGTGACAAATTAATATTCTTTATCTGATTCCCAGGTCTTAATCCTTTAAACTTTTCTCCAACATCGTTTTTCCGGCATCTGGTACATTGCGTTAAGTATTCCTGCGATAAATCCCCTAGTACTTGCTGCAAATATTCAACGGTATGGATTGGCCATAGGTAGTCGTTGCAAGAACGACAGAAGGAACCAAATTCCCTCACTCCCGCTTTAATGACTAAGCTGCGAACTGCTTCGACAAAATCCCGAACGGTAACTCCCATCGGACACATATCAGTACAGAGATCACATGTTAAGCAGAACCAGAGATGATCTTCATCTGGAATTCCATAGTCCAGTAAGGTTCTTTCGATTATCCCTCGAGGTGACACTTCGTGAGAAAAATCATCGAAAATCTGCCCCATAGGGCAAACTGCAACGCACTTGCCACACTGTACACAATAGTGAAGATTATATTGGCCTACTAGATTTTCTATTTCATCTGATAACTGATTGCTAAGATCTGACATAAAAATACCTATAATAGACTAATTGCATTTTGCCACCGAAACTGCGCAGATTTTATACTCTGGAATTTTTGCGACAGGATCCAGCTTTCGGTGTGTTAGCTCATTGACTGCGCTTTCCACAAAGTGAAAGGGAATAAATACGATGCCCTTCGAAACCATTTGCGTTACCCTTGCTTTGACATTTATTGCACCTCTTCGAGAAGTCACGGTAACTAACCCGCCATTATCTACTCCTAATTGATTTGCATCCTTCGGATTGAGTTCTACAAAGCCCTCCTTTACCTCTTTGACAAGGCTGGGCGAGCGGCGTGTCATGGTCCCGGTATGATAATGGAAGATAATTCTCCCAGTAGTTAATATATAAGGATACTCTTCATCTGCTTTTTCGGCGGGTTCTTGGTAGTCCACAGTGGAGAATTGACCTAATCCTCTAGCAAACTGGTCCTTATGTAGGTATTCGGTTCCTGGATCATCAGAGGTTTTGCAAGGCCAGCGCAACCAATCGCTTTCTAGTCTGGAATAGCTTATTCCGCTATAGATTGGTGTCAGACTGGCTATCTCGGAGAATACATTTTCTGGAACTGGCTGCTTAAACTCGAAACCACTACTTCCACAGGATTTCGCGAGTTGGCAAATAATTTTCCAATCAGGCCAAGCATCACCTGGAGGTTCGATAACTTTTCGCATTCGTTGAACACTGCGATCAGTAGACGTCAACGTGCCATCCCGTTCAGCATAACTGCTACCTGGTAGAACTACATTTGCGAGCGCTGCTGTTTCGCTGAGGAAAATGTCCTGGACAACTAAAAAATCCAAGTTTTTTAACGCTGTTCGCACGTGATTGATATCAGGATCGGAGAGTAATGGATTCTCAGCCAAAACGTACATTCCTTTCAGGTTCCCCTCAGCAGCTGCATTCATCATTTCGACAATGGTCAATCCTATCTCATTTGAAAGACTTGTTTCTATCCCCCAGGCTTTCTTGAACTTTTTCCTTGCTTCATTATTGGAAACTTGTTGATAGCCAGAGAATACATTTGGCAAACCTCCCATATCACAAGCACCTTGAACATTATTCTGTCCTCGCAAAGGATTTACACCTGTGCTTCGTTTCCCCACATTCCCTGTCAGCATGGCCAAATTAGCTAACGACAATACATTATCAGTACCAGTTGTATGTTGAGTGATACCCATTGCATAGATAATGGCCCCCCGATCTGCATGTGCATAGAGTTTTGCGATTTCTCGTAATTGTTCTTGACTTATACCGGTAATCTTTTCAACTCGTTCCGGAGGATACTCAGCTACCTTTACTTTTATTTTTTCGAAGCCTTCAGTGCGTTTCGATATAAAATCGCGATCTTGCCATCCTTCTGCGATAATGATATGGATAAGCCCATTAATCCATGCTACATCGGTACCTGGTCGAGAACGGGCGTAGATATCTGAAAAATGAGAAAGGTGAATTTTTCGGGGTTCCACAACGATTAACTTGGCACCTTTTCTTTTTGCTCGGAGAATTCGTGCCCCGATGAGAGGGTGATTTTCTGTAGTATTTGATCCCGTAACCAATATGCAATCAGAATCTTCAAGTTCAGGGATTGAATTTGTCATTGCTCCACTGCCAAATGCTGCGACCAGACCGGCCACTGTAGGGGAGTGTCAAAGACGAGCACAATGATCGATATTGTTAGTCCCAATGACAGATCGAGCGAATTTCATAAGAAGGTAATTTTCCTCATTAGTACACTTGGCTGAGCTGAGGAAGGCTAAGCTGTCAGGGCCATGCTGTTTTTTTATTTCCATCAAACGGGATGAAATCAGCGAAAGAGCCTCCTCCCAGGAGGCCTCTTCAAATTTTTCACCTTTGCGAATAAGCGGGGCGGTTAGTCGATCTGGATTTGCAACATGTTCATGGGCATTCCACCCTTTGATACATAATTTCCCCTCACTGATAGGGTGAGTCTGATCGGGAATAGGTCTCATAAGCATTCCCTCGATCACTGGCTGATAAATTCCACAACCACAACCACAATAAGGGCAGGTAGTCAAAACATTTTTATAATTCATGAATTGGCACCTCTTCCAATGTGGTGATCAATGGTGATCTTTGTTTAACACTCAGCCCAGCTTCATAGTGGAATAATTCTTTGAGCCTTTCGCGCATCAGCTTATTGAGAACCGCGAGGGGAATCCCCATAGGGCAGGCAGTTTCACAGGCCCCACAACCGACACACTTATCAGCGATGTGGTAAGTGCGTATGAGATGAAAAGAATCTTGTGGGGGAATTTGACCACTTTCAACCCAACATGATTCTTCCAACAAACAATCATTGCAAATACAAACTGGACAAGCATTCCGACAACCGTAGCATTTGATGCATTTGGAAAACTCCCCTTGCCAGAAAGCGAATCGCTCATCCACATCTTTTTCCAACAACCCCTGAATGCGATTATCATCCAGGGGAGATAAACCTTCGACCTTATTGCCAGCATCAACCCTAACGGGGTAAGGTTTTTCACACGAACACTGCTTGGCTTGATCCTCAGAACACGCAATACCAACAACCATAATTCGTTCCATTTCCACCTGCTGAAGTTTGGCCATCTCGATTAGTGCGCGCTCATCACAACCCCGTGCTATCACCCCCAATCTTCCACCCGAGAAATTTGAAAAGATGGTTCGACAATCCAGAGCTAATGGATATCTTGGTTCTAGCACTAGCCCGGACAATTCATCGATCGACGTAAATAGAAATGGTCCAACGTGGTTATGGTTGGAAAATAATCCAACCACTCCGCCAACCTGCTTATCGATAAGCAGGCCACTAATTATTTCACGCACTTTGGAAGTAAGAGCTTTTTCGATTGCCATTTGATTAACTATCAAACTTCAGATTCAATCAATGTATTTTTTGAATATGGAGCTTGCACTTTAGCCTCCGCAGGTCCCAATTCTCTTACCCGCTCAACAAACTCGGTTACCAATGTTTGGAACTTACTTCCTTCTGACGCGGAAACCCAATCGATTAACAATCTGTCTGGATGTATCCCTACGAAAGCCAACATTTCGTTCAAAAGCGCAAATCTTTTTGCTGCCCGATGATTACCACTAATATAATGACAATCCCCAACATGACACCCCAGCACCATGACCCCGTCGGTCCCTTCTGATAAAGCTTTGATAATCCATTCGGGTGCCACCCTGGCTGAACACATAACCCGAATGATGTGGAACTCCGGAGGCATTTGCAAACGAGATACACCTGCAAGGTCGGCTCCTGCATAAGAACACCAGTTACAACAAAATGCAATAATTCGTGGGCTAAATTCTTTCGTTTCCATATGTCAACTGTTACCTCATACAGAATCCAGGCTACTTACGACTGAAATCATTTGTAGCACTTGTTGGTCAGTGTATCCCCTTTGTTGCATTGCTCCATTCGGACAAGCAGCTACACAACAACCGCATCCTTTGCATTGAACCAAATTTACTTGAGCTACCTGTTTGTCATCATTTAATGTTTGTAGCTCGATTGCATTGTATGGACATGTATGGACGCAGGTGTTACAGCCCTCACAGCGCGTAGTATCAGAAAAGGCGGTAATTGCTTCTGCTGTCACAACACCGGCCCGCATCGGAATAGCTGCCTTGGATGCAGCCGCATATCCCTGAGCGATGCTCTCAGAAACATCTGCGGGCCAGCGAGCTGTCCCACAAACAAAAATTCCATCGGTGGCAAACTCTACAGGACGCAACTTTACGTGTGCTTCTAAGAAAAAACCTGATTCTCCGAGTGGAGCTTTTAGCAATCGGGAGATGGCCGCGTTATCTTGCCCAGCGATTAAGGGGGTGGTCAGAACTACCAGTTCAACCGGCAACCGCAATTCACGACCTCGCAACGCATCCAATACCACAATTTTCTCAGCATTGGTATCTCCAACTACTTGCGGAGGGTGTTCTAGTTTATAGTTCACGAAGCGGATACCCATTTCCATTGCGCGATGATAGTATTTTTCATATTCCACGCCATAGGCAAGAATATCTCGATGTAGAATACACACTTGTGATTTTGGATTCTGTTCCTTTATCTGTATCGCGTTTTTGAGTGCTGTCAGGCAGCATACACGAGAACAATACGGGCGTTCATGAATCCGGGCGCCCACACAGTTGATAAAAACCACTTTTTCTGCTTTTATCGGTTCAACCTTCAGGCGTGCTTCCAGCTCTAATTGTGTGAGCACGTTTGGGTATGTGCCATAACCGAATAATCCACTTGGTCGCAAAACATCAGCTCCTGTTGCAACTATCACCATCCCCACCTCAATCTTTTGCTCTCCATTGTCTCCAGTGATAGTAACCTGGAAACTGCCCACATAACCACTAACACCATTTACTTTGGCCGGCATATGTAACGTGATTAATTTATGGTTTTCTATTTGTTGAATGAGCGGATCAATTAATTTGTCTGAATTGTTATCCGTCGGAAAAAGCCGGTTAATATGAACTAAACGACCACCGATTTGCGATTCTTTCTCTACAAGATGTACTTGAAAACCTTGACGAGCTAAATTCAACGCAGCTGTTATTCCTGCAATCCCGCCTCCGATCACTAGCACGCCAGGGACCACTCCACTTTCAATCTCACTTTGTGGTTGCAGGAGGATGGATTTAACCACTCCCATTCTGACAAGCCGTTTGGCCTTGTCAGTGACCGGATCACCCCCTTGGGGATGGATCCAGGAACAATGTTCTCGAATGTTTACGAATTCAAATAGGTAGCGATTCAACCCTGCTTTTTCACAGGCATTCCTGAACAGAGGCTCATGTGTCCTTGGTGTACAAGATGCGACTACTACTCGGTTGAGATTGTGCTCATGGATACTATGCTTGAGAGAGTGTAACCCTTCTTCTGAACAACTGTATAAATTGTCTTCAGCGTAAGCTACGTTGGGCAACGTGCGCGCGTATTCAACCACCTCTGGTACATTAACAACACCACCAATATTAGAGCCACAATGACATACAAACACGCCAACTCGAATATTATTTTCTGGGAATTGGTGGGGAGTTATATTCAATTTCTAGCAACTCCCTGGTAAGATCGTGAAAGTTGAAGATGCATATCATCTCTTTTCTAATGCGGTTGATATAACAATTCTGCTACACGAGCAGCTACACCTGATGCCTGGACGATGGAATCTGGAATATCTTGTGGAGTCTGACAGTATCCACAGGCAAAAATACCTGGCACGCTCGTGTCTGCGGGTTGAGATAATCGCTCAGGGATTTGTACGAATCCATATTCATCAAGCTCGACGCCTAGTGCTGTTGCTAATTCCGGTTGACTACGGCGAGGAACCATTGCTTGGCACAATACCACCATACCAACTTTTACCTCCTGCACTTTTTGTGCAACTGTATTGTCATATCGCACAGTGAGGTTGCAAGTGTCAGCATCCTCATTGATAACACCCGGTCGCCCTCGGATATAGGTCGTCCCATATTCATCTCTAGCCCGGGCAAGGTACTCTTGAAACCCCTTGCCTCCAGCTCTCAGGTCAGTATAAAAAATATATGACTTCAATTCTGGGTAGTGCTCATTAGCCAATATGGCCTCTTTGGTGGCAAACATGCAACAAACACTTGAGCAATAAGGGTTATAGTTCACGTCTCTTGATCCGACGCATTGAATGAATGCAATTTTCGATGGGTGCTTGTTGTCAGATGGGCGTAGCAATTCTCCTGACGTTGGTCCCGAGGCGGATATCAGACGTTCAAATTGCATTCCAGTAATGACGTTTGGCATTACGCCGAAGCCGTATTCCTTTAGAGTTGAAACATCGAATGGATCAAATCCAGTGGCCATAACGATGGCTCCAACATTTAAATCAACAATTTCCTCTTCCTGATCCCAATTTATCGCGCCAGCTTGGCACACTTCCTCACAAAGACGACAGCGATTCTTTTCCCTATCTGTCAGAAAAAGACAATAATCAGAGTCGATTGTCATTTTGCGAGGTACCGCTTGGGAGAAAGGGATGTAGATAGCTCGCCTTCTATCAAGGCCGACATTAAATTTGTCTGGTACTCGTCTAGGACACTTTTCTATGCAATCGCCACACGCAGTGCAACGGTCAAAATCGACATACCTTGGTTTTTTACGTACCTGGACGTGGAAATCACCCATTTTTCCTTCGACTCTATCTACTGTTGCATTAGTTAGCAAATGGACATTATCATGCCCGGAACATTCGATCATTTTAGGTGCTAGGATGCAGATCGCACAATCATTTGTGGGAAAAGTTTTATCCAGTTGGGCCATTCGACCACCAATGGAAGGTGTAGACTCAACCAGGTAAACTTGTAAACCCAGGCTTGCGAGGTCAATCGAAGCCTGTATACCACTTATCCCAGCGCCAATAACTAGAACGGACTTGTTCATCTTCCGTTTCTTCTATTTATCAACAAAACGTTAGTATGCATTAATTACATTGACTTTCGCATCACTTCAGAATATTTTTGTCCTGCATCCCGCTTCTTTATCAAGTTAGCCGAACTGGCAGGGATAAATTGAAGCGCTCCAGGGTCACAAAAACGAACGCAGGTTGGATCTCCATCACATAAATCACATTTAATTACTTGTCGAACTACTGTATCAATCCCCATACCACCGAATGGACAAGCAATCACGCACATTTTGCAGCTGATACATAGATCATAGTTCAAAGCCACATAATCAAACCCTGCATCATGGGATAATGCATCTTTAGGGCAAACAGCTATACAGGGGGCATCTTCACATTGTTGGCATGCCATTGGTAGATTAAAACCCTCCCAGGGCCACTTGATGATGTGAATTCTAGAGCGTGTAGGATTATTTACACCTGTGTGTTTCACAGAACATACCATTTCACATAATCGACAACCGGTGCATTTCTCGTGATTAATTACCAATATCTTATTCATGTTGGTCTCCTATAAAACCTGGGATGGCTCGCTATCCAGTCCCAATGCTTGCAAAGTCTCTGGCTTTGGTACGCCATTCTTGTCCCAGCCATGAAGTTCGTAATATTCGTCAATCATCTTTTTGAACTTCTTGCGATCAATACTCTTGCCGCGCGCTATTTGTAAGCCGAGAGGAGTTGGTTCATCAAAATAGCGATCTACCAACCAATCATCATCCCGGGTCAAACCCTCCCGAATATTAAATAATCTCTCAACTGTATATGCCCGATCAGCAATATCCCAGATTTCCTCGGGTGTAAACTCCAAGCCTGTATTCAAATGTATAAGTTTAGACAGTTCATCAAATCCAATCAGGTTTGGACTTAGGAATATTGAATGGAATTTACATACACCGGTACAGTCAATGGCCTCATACATCATTTCTTGCCAAAGCACCATGCGTGGTTTGCCCTCATATGAGGAATAATCTGACGATAGTGGGCCATCATAAGGTTTTGGTCCACCATAAATTTTGCGTAAAAATTTTTCGGGTAGGTGTAGGAGATCATTGGCTGGTCGACTACGCAAATGATCGGAGCCACGTGAAGATGTGGCAATGCCTAATGCCAACGATGGGGTGGGTCGCTCATCTGAATGTAGGTTGCTCATCCCCTTTACATGGATGCAGTATTTCAGCGAATCACGCCCAATTCTTTCAGCTGCTTGGATTGGGCCATCAGCCAAAATATCACCCAACCCTTTTCGCTCAGCAATGTGGGAGATCATTTCCAACACAGCTTCATCGTTACCCCACTCTAATTTCAAGCCACCAGTATCCTTGTCAGTTAGAATTTCTTTTTCATACAACTCCATTGCCCAGGCAATCAGACTGCCTGTTTCCAATGTATCCATTCCATATTTATTTACAAGGTGGTTACCCACCAGAATAGTTTCGAAGTTATTACAATCTACTAACATACCGAAAGCACCTTGGCTGGTATATTCAGGTCCTTCACTATAAGCGCCAGCGTGTGGGCCTTCCCTGATTAAGTATTTATGCCGGCAATGCAGTATGCAACCATAACAGCCCTCTGTACCTAAGGCGTGTTTTTCAATATGTTCACATTCGATATTCCCATCTACCTGTTGATTTCGTTGGAAGTTTCGCACACGCACCAATCCTGTGGTGTTAGTGATTCCATATATAAACATGGTCCCCCATTTTTGCATGATTTGGCCGAATTTGGTTGAACCAATGTGCTCAAGAAGCCCTTGGTTATAATTCATTGCTTTCTCAGGGAAGCGGATTTCTAAATCCTGTGTTCCTCGTACGGCGATAGCTTTTAAGTTTTTTGAGCCCATCACCGCGCCCATTCCAGTACGCCCTGCAGCATTCTTCACACCAGTCATCACAGTGGCAAATCGTACTAAATTTTCACCAGCTACACCGATACAAAGTGATTTAATCTCTGGATCTTCCAACTTATTTCTAATGCTTTCTTGGGTTTCAACAACATCCTCACCCCAAAGGTGGGAGGCATCTCGGATTTCAACCTCATTATCGTGGATCCAAAGATAGACAGGTTTATCTGCTTTCCCCTTTATAACTAAGTGATCGAATCCAGCCCACCTCAATTCGGGAGCAAAGAAACCGCCCATATTTGAACTCCCCAGAAAACCGGTCAATGGGGACTTGGCTCCAATATGAGTCCGAGCTGAGGCTGATGCCAAGGTTCCAGTCAAAAGTCCAGCGCTGACGGTGAGAACATTCTTGGGACCTAGCGGATCAACTTTTGGTTCCAAATGGTTGTACAACAGATACATATCCAATCCTCTGCCACCCAGATACGATTTCCTCATCTCGATGGGGATGGGTGCCGTCGTGCTCTCTCCAGAAGATAGATCAATATATGCAATTTTGCGATTAAGTGCCATCAAACACCTCCGTTGTAAGATGCGTGTAGCCAGAATAAATAGTTATGGCTGACTACAAACCAATAATTACTGATCTTTATTTTCAGCCATTAGCCTTTCCCAGCTTTCCCAGACGGGTTTTCGGATTTTTGCCAGCTCACCTGACCAGGAGATATACCATTCCCATCCACACTCAGGACAGTCCTCCTTTTCAGCGCCAGGTGAAGGTCGGAAACGAACAAAGCAATTTTGGCATCTCACTTCACCCACTCTCGATTTATTCTTTGCATTCATAGTTCATTACCTCATCTTGTTTCTCGGACATCTTTATTGACATTGCCAAAGAGGAAATACATCACCAATTCACCAATACTTATGCAACTCTTCATGAAGCAGAACATACGTGAACAACCTCTTCCACTTTCTTGTTTAGCATTTCAAGAAGTGGTTTCTCTTCTATACCTTCTAAGCGGAAGGTGATGTAAGCATCATCTGGGGCATCTGTTCGAAAACGAGCCACAGAGCAAATATGCCCACCTAATTGAGCAATCTCACCAGCTAACCTGGCTAACTCACCGCGAACATCTTTTACTTTCACAGTCACTCGCAGGGATGCACATTCACCTTCTAGTATCTCTACAAAGGTTTCAAATATGTCTATTTCCGTGATGATCCCGACCATTTTGTCGTCTCGCATAACAGGTAAACAACCAATTTTCTCTTCCACCATGATACGGGCAGCTTCTTCTAGGGGTGCATCTTCAAGCACAGTAATAACAGGGCTGCTCATTACATCGCTGACGTGCAAATTCGCTAACAGGTAATTGACTTCAAATACAGATAGGGATGTGGTTATGGAAGGAGATACATGTAACATATCTGTCTGAGTGGTAATACCTACCAGTTTATTGTTATTATCTACTACAGGCAAATGGCGAATTTCCTTTTCGCGAATAACACGGTAAGCATCAGGAAAATTAGTGTCGGGTGAAATTGACACAGGATTAGGAGTCATGCGATCTTTTACTAACATTGGAACCTCCTTGTAAAATTTGTTCGTAAATGTATGATACCTTTAGAAAACATCTGAGAACCAAAAACAGCATATAAACTCAACTAATTTCTATTTATTAAATCTTCTGCAAATATTGCTGCACCGAATGCACCCATCTCTTGAGGGTGAGGAGCAATCTCCACTTTGATTTTTGAACGTGCACTTAATAGCTCCGCAACAATCGGATTAAACGCGACCACTCCTCCAGTCATGAGAACCCGATCTGTAAGGGTGTCCATTTCCACGATCCGTTTAGCGATTGAATCGAAAAGACCTCGAACGATATTGTTCATTTGCTCACCAGCATTTATGCGATCCAAGATCTCAGTAGCGGTAAATACCGTGCAATAGCTTCCAATTTTGGCTGTCTCGCTAGCCGTCAGTGCCAATTCATTAAATTTGTTGAGTGGAGTATCCAATTTATGAGCCATTTCCTCTAAAAAGGCTCCTGTGCCAGCAGCGCATTTTCGATTCATTTTGAAGCCCATACGTATACCATCACTATTCATCTTGATAATTTTGCTATCTTGACCACCAATATCAACTACGGTAATAGCTTCCGGAAAATAATATGAGCAACCATGCCCATGGCATCCGATTTCTGTCTTATTGTCGTTTGCAAAAGTAACATTTTTCCGGCCATAACCAGTTGCCACTGTAGCCCGAATGTTTCCCTGTGTAACTCCTGCTTGAGATAATGCAGCCTCAAAAGCAGCTTTCGCAGATGATAAAAGATCTGTTCCAGAACGCCGGATATGCCTACCAATCAATTCCTTATTGGAGTTAATGACCACCGCTTTGGTCATGGTTGTTCCAACGTCAATTCCGGCGAAGTAAATATTCTCGGACATTTATTGGTAACTATATTTCGATCACAATCATGCCTATTAACATATTCTTCTAATGCCCATTTGGGGCATTAGAAACCATCTCCAGGCCTTTGATAAGAGCCGCAATGGTAAGGTTATAAGGGGTTTCAACCCCAAATTTTTTACCCCACTCGACAATCTTGCAACTTATCCAATCAATCTCAGTGGGTATATTTCGTAGGATATCCTGGTGCATTGAAGTTCGGTGATATCCGGCTCCCTTGAGATATTGGACTCCGTGCTCAATAAATTTCGGATCAAATGAGATGCCAGTGGCTTCGGCTACCTTTACCCCTTCACAAAGAATTTTCTCGGCTAAGGTTTCGGTAAGTTCGAAATCCATCATATCTTTCATTGGCTTGTGAGTCAAAGCACATACCGGGTTTAGGGCGGCATTAAGGATTGCTTTTTCCCATTCATATTTCTTAATATCAGAAGTAAATTGCATCTCCAGGTTTGCATCCGTTGTGAGCTCTGCTAACCGGCGGGCAAGTGGTTCCCCCTTAGATGTCATTGCTCCAATATAATTTGGTGGGTTGAAGAACGACATAAATATATTTCCATCACCCATTTGACTGCCCCCATAATTAACAATGATTCGGAGAACGTTGTCCAAACCAAAGGTTTCCGCCAGATAATCCTCATTATCTAATCCGTTCTGGCAACTGATGAACAAGGTTCCAGGCCGGGCTACCTTTTTGATTTGAGGGATTAGTTGGGGTAAGATGGCTGCTTTTGTAGCAATAATGATTGTATTAATGTCGGAGAAATTGGAAAGTTCAGAAATATCATAGGCCACTCGATCGCATTCTGCTGTGAATTCCGAAACACCTGTTATGGCCAAACCCCGTTCCTTAATCGCATCCAAGTGGGGTTTTTGAATATCACAAAATACCACGTAGTGCCCAGCTTTAACCAACTTAGCACCCAGAATTCCACCCACTGGACCTGCTCCAACTATTGCAACTTTGGGTTCACTCTCCATAAAACCAACCTCCTTTAGCGCGTTTCAAGCTATTCAAATCACTTTTCAGAATACTGGTCCCGGATAGCTCGATGTAGTATTTTCCCTGATCCAGTCCTCGGCATTTCCTCGTGCGAAATAAAATGTACAACCTTGGGTCGTTTGTAGCCAGCCTTCTTATCTTTACAAAATTTTATAATCTCATTTTCTGTTGATAAATTTTCCGGATCTTTGTGGATAACAAATGCTGTTACTTGTTCGCCCCATTTTATATTTGGAAGACCTACAATGGCCACATCAAGAACGCCCGGGAAGCGGCAGATCACTTTTTCAACTTCACTTGGGTATACATGTTCGCCACCCGTAATGATTAAATTATCTTTGCGATCTACGATCTCGTAGTATCCATCTTCGTCGACCGTGGCCATGTCTCCTGCGCTGAACCAGTTTCCCCTGAAGGAAGAGGCGGTTTTTTCAGGCAACTTGTAGTATTTGTCGAAAAGCATGGGTCCCCGAGAATAAAGCTCACCTATTTCTCCAACTTCCACCTCTTCCCCATTTTCATCAAGTATTTTCACAAAGTCCGTT
>CAZCPP010000041.1:0-17745 GCA_964500655.1 uncultured Anaerolineaceae bacterium
CTTGAGAAGTGCTTATGATGAACTCCAACTGCTCAAAGCCGCGTAACATCAGATAAGTAAGGAGAAAGTATGAAAATTGATCGCATATGGATCGTTTTATCGGTATTGGTTCTAGTAACCTTGGCTTGTCAGGTTCCTGGAACAAGCCCCGTTGTACCTCCAGCACCTGACTTGCCTCCGCCAACTGCAGTTGCCCAACCAGTTATCCAAGATGGAGAGGCTCCTGTAAATCTCGATACAGCTGGGAAACAAGATGCATTGGTGAGTCTCTATGAGAGTGTCTTGCCAGGTATTGTTTCGCTGCAAGTGGTAGCTGAGGGCCAAGGGGGCAGCCTGGGTTCCGGTTTTGTCTATGATAACCAGGGCCATATCATTACAAATTACCATGTCGTGGAAGGCGCCAAGCAAGTAGAAGTAGACTTCACGTCCGGTTACAAGATCTACGGGACAGTTATCGGAACAGATCTGGACTCTGATTTGGCCGTCGTAAAAGTAAACGCTCCTGACACCGAATTGTATCCCGTTCCTTTGGGTGATTCGAACTCTCTCAAAGTTGGGCAAACGGTCATTGCTATTGGCAATCCATTTGGCCTAAACGGAACCATGACCACGGGTATCATTTCAGCCTTGGGGCGCACCCTCGATTCTCAGCGCGATGCACCTAGCGGCGGCTTCTTCACCGCTGGCGATATTATCCAAACAGACGCTGCCATCAACCCTGGCAACTCAGGCGGCCCATTGTTCAGTTTGAAAGGCGAAGTGATCGGTGTCAACCGCGCTATACGTACGACAAATTACACAGAAGCAGGTGAGCCTGTTAACTCTGGCATTGGTTTTGCGATTGCAATCAATATCGTCAAGCGGGTTGTGCCAGTTCTCATCGCTGAAGGCAAGTATGATTATCCATATCTGGGAATCTCCTCCCTGGACGAACTCAGCCTGCCACAGATCGAGGCTTTAGGGCTGAAATCCTTCACTGGCGCTTATGTGACCAGCGTAACACCCAACGGTCCGGCTGATAAAGCTGGTATCCGCGCTGGAACGCAGAGCACCAGTTCAGTGGGGCTGAACGCAGGCGGCGACCTGATCATTGCCATTGATGGTCAAGCCATCCAACGCTTTGACGATCTGCTACGGTACCTGATTAACAATAAATCACCTGGTGAAACCGTGGTAATGACTGTGCTACGTGGCGAAGAACAGGTTGATATTTCTATAACTTTAGGAAAACGCCCGTAAGCGAAAACATTGTCTTGACGGCTTTATAGTCTGTCTGCATCATACTAAATAAAAAAGCCGTCACTAATTCTTAGGTGATGGCTTTTGCTTTTTTTTGGTTTTGATCTACAATGTAAATAGCGATTATTAATCTGGAGGATATGCCCATTTGAAAGAGGCTTTGGCAGCCTCATTTCCCGGCCTTGGAAGTAAAAAAGGAGAAAATCATGTTTACAGACAGTGTACTGCGTGAACTATTGGATTATTCCAGTCCCAACCCGGTACTTAGTGTGTTTCTGAATACTGATATGACCGAAGGAAGCGTCGACGCACTTAAATTGCGTCTGCGTATCATGTTAAAAGAAGCGCAATTACCCGATGACGAGGCCGCAATATTAAGATATTTTGAACTTGAACGCGAATGGACCGGTCGCAGCATAGCCATGTTTTCTTGTGCTGCACAAAATTATTTTAGAGCTTTCCCCATCGCTGTACCAGTCCGCAGTCGCGTATTTGTCGGGGACCAACCTTACGTCAAACCGTTAGCCGATTTACTAGATGCTTTTGGTGGTTACGGTGTAGCACTGGTAGATACACAAGGGGCGCGATTATTTCAGTTTCACCTGGGTGAGCTTATTGAACAGGAAGGCATAATAGGAGAGGAAGTGCGCCATACCAAACGTGGTGGTGCTTCCAGCATCTTTGGACGCCTAGGTGGCGTGGGTGGAAAGGCACGTCATTCGGCCCAAATGATCAAGAGTAATTTAAAGGAATCGGCCGAATTTGCAACTAAGTTCTTTGAGGAAAATCATATTCGCCGTATTTTGATCGGCGGCACAGATAAAAACGTTAACCAATTCCAGAGCCAGCTTCCCAAGACATGGCAAAGTCTGGTGGTAGGCACATTCCCCATCAGCATGACGGCACGTCCTGATGAGGTTCAGAAGAAAGCTCTTGAAATCGGTCAGCATGCTGAGCGTCGAAGAGAGATGCGTTTAGTGGAGAATATGATTACTTCTGCGGCAAAGGGCACTGATGGTGTTGTCCGCTTAGAGGATACGCTTGGCGCTGTCCACGAAGGGCGAGTGCAAACACTGATTGTCCGTGAAGGGTATCGCGCCGAGGGTTTTCAATGCCAAGGCTGTGGATACACTACATCGCAAAAACTGGATACTTGTCCGTTCTGCGGAGCATCGTTCGAGCAAATCACAGATGCAGTGGAAATGGCGGTTCGCAAGGTGATGAAAGATGGTGGCGACGTGGAAATCGTGTATGAAAATCCAAAGTTGGAAGAGATCGGAATCGGAGGGGTGCTCCGGTATTAATTAGTTGCAATTCGAAAATTTCTATGCGAGAGCAAAAAAAGTAGGACGAGCTAATATCTCGTCCTATATATTTATCCAAAACGTTCTTCTTTCCAGACATCTGCCCGGTTGTGATAACCGGCTTGCTCCCAAAAACCATGTCGGTCTTTCAATATAAATTCGAGGGAACGCAACCATTTTGCACCCTTCCAAAAATAGGGCGAATCCAGCTCTTCGCGTCCAGGAATGTGTCCTACCACACCGCGTAAAGGATATCCGTGGTCTGGTGTGAGGGGCTCACCGTTAAAATGTGTTGCCATCAAGAAATTTTTTTGCAAAAGGACTTCGATAGGGAGATTAACCGTAAACCCATATTCGGCATGCTGCATGACATGCGTAGCACTGGGGTTGACTTTGATGAAGCCTTCGTCTATCAGCGTTTTTACCGAGACGCCTTCCCAAACGGTGTTAAATTTGCTCCAGCGTGTGACACAGTGGATATCCATCTCGATTTTGGTACGCGGCAATTTGTTGAACTCATTCCAGTTCCACTCTTTGTTTTCTTCTACTTCACCCCAAACACGAAAGTGCCAGGTAGCAGGCGTGAAGTTCGGAACTGGACCATAATGTAACACCGGGAATTTCAAAGTCAACGATTGCCCGGGTGGGAGACGTCCTTCCTTGCTGATTCGTTCTTCTTCATTTCGACGATCGACGCTTTGATTTGTAAACATAGATACCTCAATTAGTCCAAATTATATCAAACAGCGATATGGATTCAGACACTCCATGCCACTGAATATTACTTTAGAGATATTACGTTTCTATTAAAACTCCAGGCTTTCACCAGGTTTGAGCACAACAACTTTGGTCTTGGTTTCTTTCTCAACGCGAGCAGCCCAAGCTTCTGGGTCTTGTTTAATGACATCGAAAGTACTGTAGTGCATAGGAACAGCGGTTTTTGGTCCAAGCATTTTGACAGCCCGCAAAGCATCCTCAGGGCCCATGGTGTAGTTATCGCCAATCGGTAGGATAGCCAAATCAAGGCCTTCTTCACCGATCAATTTCATATCACCGAATAGACCTGTATCTTGCGCCATATAAATCTTTTTGCCGTCATTGGTGGTCAGCAAGAAACCACAGGGATTGCCACCATACGACCCATCGGGTAAACCAGATCCGTGTAAGGCTAGCGTCAATTTGAGATAGCCAAAAGGATGTTTATATCCACCACCCAGGTGCTGGCCATGCGCTTTGATCTCCTGGTTATTGAACCAACCTGAGATTTCTGCATTACTGATAACCAATGCACCTGTCCGCTTGGCAATTTCTAGTGCGTCGCCGACGTGATCACCATGTCCGTGGCTGACCAGGATGAAGTCCGCTTGTACAGCTTCGTGGGAGGTGGAAGCGGCAGGATTCCCACTGAAGAAGGGATCAATAACTATTATATGTCCGTCGGTTTCGAGCCCAAGGGTGGCATGTCCGTACCAGATGAATTTATTACTCATGTCGTCCTCCTGATTAGTCTTTTATAAAAAGTATAGATAAAAACGATGTAATCGTCAAATAGCGTTGGCGAATAAGTAGTTTGCATCTATAATTCTAAGAACCCATCTTTCGCGGAGGTATTATGAAAAGGCCCACATTCAAACAGCGTTTTGGATATTGGTTCGATAACATGATGGCAATAGGTACATCTGCCATGATCATTATGCTAGTTATCGTATCTGCAATTGTTATTCTGATCGGAGCGGTGATTGTCGCAGTCACAAATGTGGCGCCTGGTGGAGAGAGTTTTCCCGAATTGATCTGGATGAGCACGATGCGCTCTCTTGACCCGGGAACTGTTGGTGGGGACGAAGGCAGTCCTTTTTACCTAGGGGTAATGCTGATTGTTACCATTGGTGGTTTATTCGTTGTCAGTGCGCTTATCGGTGTAATCTCCGCCGGGTTGGATGAACAATTAGAACGCTTACGAAAAGGGCGGTCACGAGTGCTTGAAAACGATCATACCCTGATCTTAGGTTGGTCATCGCAAATCTTCACCATCATCTCAGAGTTGATAATCGCTAACGAGAATAAGACAAAAGCACGGATTGTAGTACTGGCAAATCAGGATAAGGTAGAAATGGAAGAGCAAATCCGTGACCGCATTGAAGAGTATGGTACAACGCGTGTTATTGTCCGTTCTGGTAATCCAATCGATCTGAACGATTTGGAGCTTGGAAATCCGTATAGCGCGCGCTCAATTATCGTCCTGCCGCCAGATAATGATGACCCAGATTCTTACGTCATCAAGACGGTACTAGCGCTGACCAATAACCCCAATCGTCGCAAAGAAGCTTATCACATCGTCACACAAATCCAGAACCGAAAAAACATAAATGTGATCAAGATGATCGGAACAAACGATAAAGTCTTCCCTTTATTGACCGGTGATTTAATCGCGCGAGTCGTTGCCCAAACCTCGCGTCAATCCGGTCTTTCAGTTGTCTACACTGAGCTGATGAACTTCGGCGGCGACGAGATCTACTTTATAAAGGAGCCTAATCTTTCTGGAAAGACCTTTAATGAAGCACTTCTTTCTTTTGAAGATTCAACGCTGATGGGTTTACGCCATACGGATGGAACTATATTGCTTAATCCGCCCATGGACACGCGCATCGAACCCGGTGACCATTTGTTTGCTCTCTCCGAGGATGACGACACCATCCAAATGTCTGGTCTTACAAACATTCCCGTCGAAGAGGGTTTAATCCGTGCGGGTGGCAAGGCGCATAAATCAAGCCCTGAAAGAACACTGTTACTTGGCTGGAATCATTCTGCTGCGATTATCGTTGAAGAGCTGGATGCTTATGTTGTCAAAGGATCACAGGTGACAGTGTTGGCAGAAGATAATCGAGCTAGACCAGATATCAAAGCCTGTGAAGAGACACTTGAGAATCAGAAATTAACCTATATTCCTGGCGATACAACCAATCGCGATTTGCTGAACAGCTTGAGAATTATGGAATATGACCATGTTATTGTATTGGCTGCTTCCGGTCTCGAAACACAGGAAGCTGATGCTAGAACGTTGGTTGCGTTGCTACACTTGCGAGATATTGTCAGCCATGATGAAACGCCCTTTACACTTGTCAGCGAAATGCTCGATCTTCGCAATCGTGAGTTAGCCGAAGTCGCTCAGGTGGACGACTTTATTGTCAGCGAGCACCTGATCAGTCTATTGCTCGCGCAGCTTTCTGAAGACGAGAATCTGTTTGATATCTTCCAAGATATTTTCGATCCCGAGGGAGCAGAAATTTACCTTAAACCCGTGGAAGATTATGTGGAAACAGGACAACCCATCACCTTCTATACAGTTGTAGAAGCAGCCTGTAGGCGGGGCGAAACGGCGCTCGGTTACCGTGTAGAAGCCGAAGCAAACGATGCTGAAACCGATTACGGCGTATACACCAACCCAAAGAAATCTGAAAAGATTATCTTTGATACCAATGACAGAATCATCGTTGTAGCAGAAGAGTAATCAAGAAAGACAAGTTTGCTAGAGTCCTCTACCAGAATTGGTAGAGGACTTTTTCGAATAAAAACTGAGGCATTTACGTTAAGATAATAGAACGAGCAAGTAATCTCTCGAAAGGATCTCTCGCAGTGACGCTAATCTCTCCCACCAACGAAATCGAGTTGGTCACCAGAGCGCAAAATGGCGATCGAAACGCCTTCAGTGAATTGGTACGCATCCATGCTCAGGGTATGCAGAATGTTGTTTATCGCATGTGTGGCAATTTGCAAGTGGCTGAAGATGCTTCACAGGAGGCGTTCATCCGGGCCTGGTTACAACTGTCATCCTATCGTACGAAGTCTTCTTTACGAAATTGGCTGTACCGTATCGCCGTTAATACTGCTATAGATTCGCTACGCAAAGAAAAGCGCATTCTACCCAATGCCGTTGAAGATTTATAGTTGATGGATTCGCGACCCGGCCCCGAAATGCATTTTGTTGATGACGAGCAGGCCGAGTTGGTACAAAAAGCAATATCGTTGCTACCAGAAGCAAGCCGCGCTGTATTGATACTTAGAGAATACGAAGAACTGTCATACAGAGAGATCGCCGACGCCCTAGACATACCAGTCGGTACAGTAATGTCGCGCTTGAATTACGCTCGAAAATTATTAAAGGAAAAATTAGAAGTACAGTTGTTCTCGTATGCGGAGGTAGAAAATGTCTGATCATATATTTGAATTACTCGGCGCATATTTAGATGGAGAGTTGGGTGGTGGAAAGCTTCAAGGAGTGGAAACTCATTTGCGTGAATGCCAGATCTGTCAGGAAGAGTACTCATCCTTGCAAGCTTTGTCTACAGTATTACAAGAAGCACCAAGGCCAGATTTCTCATCGGTAGAACAGCTCGTGGCAAATGTTGCCTTACGTCTACCACGCAAACCAGCGATCTCACAGCCCCGTAAAGCGTTGAACGTTGGCTGGTGGCTGTTTCCAGTTGGACTTATCACCACCTGGATTTTCATCAGCACAACCTTCCTGGTCAGCAATATGCTGACAGCAGCCAACGCATTTGGATTGCTGAATAGCACTGCTGTCTGGTTGATATCTGGATCGTCCGGTGGAGTAAATTACTCAGCTATTCTTGGACGATTTGGTTTCCTTGAGCAAGCGAACCTGGGTTGGCTCGCAAGCTCAGAAAGTTTTGCTAGGAATTTGTTCTCAAACATATTTTTACAAGTTTCGATTGCAGTATTTTATCTCAGTTGGCTAGCAGTTTGGTGGGCACGCCATACGCGTCAGGGGCACGGCCAACCCCTTGAAAGCTAAAGCAGGCTCACATTCTAGTATGAAAAGAACTATAAGGAGAAAACAATGGACCCCGTAAAAATACTAAAACGCGCTTGGCACATCCTGTGGAACTACCGTGTTCTATGGGTATTTGGCCTGATCTTGGCACTAGCTACTGGATCATCTGGTGGAAATAGCAATAGCAGTTCATACAGTACAGACAGTAGCAGTCAGCAATATGAGATGCCCTTACCCGGAGATTGGGAAGAAGCTTTGAATGAAGCTGGCGAAGAAATGGAAAAACTCTTTAACGAAGGTATAGATGCAGCTGACATTTCACAAGAAGATTTGACAACTCTTATTTGGATTGGAATCGTCTTCGTGCTAATTCTGTTCATTATAGGAATCGTGATGGCCATCGCCCGGTATGTCTCTGAAACAGCCGTCATTCGCATGGTGGATGAATATGAGACCACTGATACAAAGATGACTATCAAGGAGGGTTTCCGTATTGGATGGTCTCGCACCTCATGGCGACTGTTCCTGATCAACCTGATCGTAAATCTACCGGTCTTCCTACTGATTGCGATATTGCTCATAGTGGGCTTTGTGGTGTACACAATGGTTGCAGGTAGAAGCGAGCCATTTGCAGTCGCTGGAATTGTCGGTATGATCGGCGTAGCATTTTTGATCATCTTCGTAATAGCCATTCTCAGCATTGTCCTGCAGTTATTACGTCAATTCTTCTGGCGGGTATGTGCCCTCGAGGAAGTTGGTGTGGGCGATTCGATGCGGCGAGGCTATCAAATGGTACGCGAAAACTGGAAAAACGTAGGATTGATGTGGCTGATCATGATTGGATTGGGCATCGCCTGGATGCTAGTTTCCTTCATTGCGATCATCGTCACTATCCCAGTTGTGATTATCACCAGCGTTGTTGCAGTAATAACTGTAACCATCCCTGGATTACTGCTGGCTGGCCTGTTCAGTATGTTCCTGAGTGGGTACTTGCCCTGGATCGCAGCTGGCATTTTCGTCCTGCCACTATTCTTTACGCTGGCTTTCTCACCCTGGGTTTTACTAACCGCTTGGGAGAAAGTTTATGCATCGACTGTGTGGACACTCACCTATCGGGAGATCAAAGCGATGCCCGCACTAACTTCTGAATCAGGAATAGGGCCGGTCGGAGACTGATCTGTTCCCTGCCGCTAAGAGCCCCTTTCTTGATGAAAGGGGCTCGATTATTATGGCTCAAAAATTGCGATACTCTCGATATGATAGGTTTGTGGAAAAAGATCGAAAGGTGTGACCTCAACTAAATGATAGCCCCCTCCAATCAACCTGGCAGCATCGCGGGCTAACGTGGATGGATCGCAGGATACATAAGCGATGACCTGTGGCGCTAGCTGCCGGATTCCGTCCAATGCGTGCTTGTCCACACCTGCACGCGGCGGATCTACCAGGACGATAGGCTGTTCCATCTCAAGATGCGGAATCACGTCTTCGGCCGCACCCTCATAAAGTACCACATTGTCAAACTCATCCAGGTTGACTTCAAAATCCTCACACGCTGAGGTGGACGACTCAATTCCAATCAAACGATCACATTGGGAGGCAAGAAAGGCGCTGAATAGCCCCACACCACAGTAAGCATCCAATATGGTTTTGGCTGGCAACGGTAGTTTGTCCAAGATGTGTACTACCATCTTCTCTGCCATGACAGTATTTACTTGGAAAAATGAGCCTGCAGAAACGCGAAACCTTCGTTCCATTATTTGCATAAAGATGTGGTCTTCACCAGCCATCACTAACACATCATCTTGCGTCAAGTGAACGACTGAGATCCCAGCTTCGAGCTTCAGCTCTGGTGCTTCGAGATTTTCGGATTCCAAAATCAGCATCAGGTCATCATCCGTACCTGTGCGAAAAGATACTTTTTCATTCGGCACATCAGGCCCAAACTTCAATTGCGGCCAAAGTTTATTGATGACATCATTTGGGAGATGGCATTCCACAACCGGGATAATTGAATTTCTTTTTGATCCAACGTAACCTAACTTGGCATCTTTCGTTAGATGGAACTGCACATGATTTCGATAATTCCAGGGATTTGGGCAAGCTACCATCGACTGGACAGGCGGATTCTCAATTCTACCAATGCGCCGTAATTGATCTCGCAAGATCTCTGTTTTGGCTTCAAGTTGTGGTTTATATGACAACGATTGATAATGACAGCCCCCGCACTCGCCAAAGTGTTTGCATTTGGCCGACACCCTATCGGGAGAAGGTTCCAATATTTCTAACAGTTCTGCTCTAGCAAAATTCTTTTTTTCTTGCACCAACCGAATGCGAACCTTTTCCCCTGGCAACCCAAACGGAACAAAAACGGCCCTGCCGCCTGCCTCAGTTTGGGGGTCTTCGAGTCGTCCCATAGCATCACCGCCATAGGTTAGTTTGTCAAGTGTAATTATGGGGTCTTTCATGCCCGCAACCGGGAAATTTCCCACAACTCTCCTAGCACAGATTCGAGTCGCTCAGCCAGTTGATCGGGTTTGTCAGTGGTAACGTCATCTTCGTTGGGGAAGACAATATATGGGACATTACGTCTGTGAATTTTTATCGCTCCAGAATCGCCAGAGGCAACGGAAGAAAAATCATCGTTGCGATAGAGACGCTCCAGCTTCTCGTCGGACAGGCCATGCTCGAGGATGCTATCTGGTCTGTCTGGGTTGAAGCGGTTGCGATTTTTACGCAAGGATTCTTCGAAGGGGACACGCACATACATAATCACAGCCTGCTCCAACACTTCTTCTGATAAATGTTGGAAGGCTTCAGTATAACCACCATGCTCGGAACCCCGAGAGAATTCGATCATGCAGGTGCTGCGCTGGTGATAGGAAGGATTGTCACGCAGCAGTTTGCCATAATTCATGCACAAGCGTTCAATCAGTAGATGCCATAGTTCATAGTGTTTGAAATATCCCCGGTTATCAGTGTGTAAACGTGCTAAGCCAAATTTATCACTCAAGAGGGCATCTTCTTCGAACCAGACCCACAGCATCGGAAAATCATCATAAACTTCGAGTTTCCCGATGTGGAAGCGCTCACGGCGTGTGTCCTCAGGAAGGTTTGTGAGATAGTGGATAATCTCGCTCTTACCGGAAGCCGGGCGGCCAATCAGGATAATGTTGTCAAAAGTGTTTTTGATCATAATTTACGTATAGGGGCGATCCATGCGTCGCCCTCACGAATTATTTATTGAGATACTCTTCCATCGCAGTAAATAACTCTTTCAAATCGTCCATCTGGATTTCACCCATATGGGCAATGCGGAAAGTGATGTTTTTCAACGGGCCATAACCATTTGCGATGCGCATACCGCGTTGCATCAGGAAGGCGTTCAGATCAGCCAGGTCGATGTCGCGCTCATTTTTGATCGTGGTAACTGTTTGCGAGCGGAAACCCTCAGGTGCGTACATGCTCAATGATTGCTTTTCAGCCCATTCCTGGACTCGTTTTGCCATCGCTGCATGACGAGCGAAACGATTTTCGATCCCTTCGGCCAGAATACGGTCGAACTGGTGATCAAGCGCGAAAATCAATGACATAGCCGGCGTAGCCGGGGACGAATCTTTCAACCGGTGTTTCTCCAAGCGCAACAGGTCAAAATACCAGCCTCGATTTTCTACGGATTTGGCCTTCTCTAACGCGCGGTCTGAGACAACAGCCAGTGCCAAACCCGGCGGCAGGGCAAGGGCTTTCTGTGAAGAAGTTAGCACCATGTCGAGACCCCAGGCGTCGGTATCGATTTTTACTCCGCTAAACGATGAGACCGCGTCCACCAGAATGAGCGTATCCGGCGCAATAGCGCGAACGGCCTCAGCAATTTCTTTGACGGGATTCTGCAATCCGGTAGAGGTTTCGTTGTGGACGATAGTCAAGGCTTCAAATTTACCCTTTTCAACGGCAGCAACCACTCGGTCCGGATTGATCGATTCGTCCCATTCAAAGGCAAGTTTCTGCACTTCTTTCCCATTTGAAAGGGCCACATCGTACCAGCGATCTGCAAAGGCTCCATTAACACAAGAAAGCACACGCTTTTCAACCAGGTTGCGGACAGCGGCTTCCTGCAACCCAGTACCAGAGGAAGAACTCAGTAGGACGCGTTGTTGGGTGAAGAATAGTTTCTGGGCTTTTTCGGTCGTGCGCTGGAAGATGGCTTCGAATTCCTGGCTGCGGTGCGGCATCATTGGTCGCGCTTGCGCATTTAGAACTTCATCATCTACATCAACGGGGCCAGGAACAAACATGCGGGACATAAAAGCTCCTTATTTACCACTAAATCACTAACTCACGAAGACATAAAGGGGGCTTTCTAAAACTTATCTCTTTAATATGTTTAATTCCTTATCGAAGGAAGAAGGAAAGCACGATCAGGACGATGACGAAAAAACCAGCCAGCGAGCCGATGGTCTTCAAGTCTTTTTTAACAGCGCTGTAATCGGGGTTGAAATCAGCACCACGCGCGACAGAAGCTTTCATCGGGCGTTTGCGAACCTGTCGTTTGTTTTTCTTTGCCATTTGTAACTCCTAATTTTGTAAGCGAGTAAATACCACGATGCGCTCACTATCAATAAGATATGGATAACACGAAATAAGTGTAACCGTAGGGCTACCAGTGGAGGCCATGACTTCCACAGCAGTTGGTTCGACGATCACTGTCCTGTCTACTACATATACATATTGTCTTTGCTGTGTGTAAACGATGACTTCATCTCCAGGCTGGAGCTGATCCAGGTGGCGGAACAACTCACCATAAACATCATTGTGCGCCGAAAGCACCACATTGCCGCTCTGACCCGGGTTGGTCGAGCCAACGTGTTGTCCAACGCCTTTTTTCAACTGCTCCCAGCCATCGCCCTGCACCACCGGCGCATCCAGATTCAGGCGTGGAACTTGCAGGCGCACTGTCTGGTCGGGCGCGGGTGTGGGTACCGGGATATTGGCCAGCGATTGCACCATCGGGCGTAAATGCTCAGGGATCTCAGCCTCGTTAGGGCGCGTGTTGCCCTGTGCATCTGGAGGGGTATGCCCAGAAGGTAGCACCACGGCCATGACCAGAGGTGTGGGTGTAGGCGTTTCCGGGTTGAGAGCAGCCGCAACCTCCTGGTTCAGGTTTTGCAGCAATCCAAAAACGCTCAACAGGATACCAATCAACCCTACGACAGCCAGAATTTCCACCGCCAGCAAAACGCGATCCCCAAAACCACGGCGCTTCTTTCGCGGGCTTTCATCTGCTTCCCCATCAAGGGAGGAGGCCGATGATTCTACCGTATCCACCACCGCAGCGGACGGTACTTCTTCCAATGCGTCCGTTTGCACATCTGGTGCGAGGTCTACCACGCGACCGGTCCTGCGGAAGTGCTCCAACCGTTCGCGGCGGACACCGCGGCGCTTTTCGACCAAAAGACGGCGCAGTTCTTCTACAGATAGATCTTCGGGAGCTTTACGTCGTGGCATAGCACGGCGATTATACCGCAACCGGATGAATGCAATTGTGATACGATAAAACCGTAATTTGGATTAAAAAAATAACCATGGAGGACAATATCATGTCATCACAATCCAATACCGAACAAGTCCGAGCTGTTCTCCAAAAATTCCAAGACGGCTACACCACTCGAAACAAATCCAAACTGGACGAGTTCATGGAGCTATTCGCACCCACCGACGAGATCGAATTGATCGGCGTGGGCGCCTCCGAACGTGGTGGAAACGAGTGGTTCAATGGACGCGCTGCCATCCGCGAGATCATCGAAGGCGATTGGGCCTACTGGGGTACGGTCGATATCGATGTGGAAGGCGCCAAGATCACCGTCTCGGGAGAGATAGCCTGGTTTTCCACCACTGGCACGATAACATCCGGTGACGAGTACGAGAAGGCCTATCCCTTTTATCTTGAGCAGATGCGTGATTTGCTGATGGATGAGAAGAGATCGCTGGACGATCGGCTAACAGACGCGACTCATTTCGGAATCAATCGTCTGCGTGATAGGATGCGCGGGAAGGGAGCTAAATGGCCCTTTGTCATCACAGCTGTGCTAGTCAAAACGGATGGGAAATGGAGATTCCATACCATCCATTGGTCATTTCCAGCGGAGTAGAGATTTCTTGCTATTAACCGCTTACAGTGGCTTATCAAGAGTGATTGTTTGTGGTTTTGGTTATGGAAAGCCGGTTCTAAATTCACCTAGTGAAAGTGCGACCCACTCTCCATCCATAAATTGTTTGGACTCGAGAAGATCGATGCTTTCTAAAATTAATCCCAATTCCCCCGGTCCCTCATTTACTCTCAGATTTCCAATAAGTTCATATGTCCGCCCGGTTATTACCTCAAAGGGAGAGCAAGTCATCGAGCAAAAGTTCCCATCGCAATGGAAACTGGCATCGGAAACCCTCAGTCCCTGCTCATCATGTGGGCGCTTGCCTCGCTGCACCTAGTCATAAAGAGTCAACCACCCAATCACAACTCCTTGTGTAGATGGGCTGCCATCCAGGTTAATAGCACAGCCACCAAAACCCCACATTTCTTCCACAGATGGCTCGAGCCACAGATACGCCTGCCCTCGAACGCGAATCCGTTTTCCATCCAACGATCCGGCTATTTTCGAGAGTTCTGAAATCGCATAAGTTCGACTATTTCCACAACCTGCAAAGGGTAATGAGAGCAGTATTAATATGGTAGCCGCTAGAAAAATTTTTATGCTCAAATTCTTATTTTTGTGCAATATAAAATTCATAGCCATAGTAATTCGAATACTTGCGGAACAGGGAAATTTCCGCAGCCTCTTCATCCAGTGATTCCTGAGCTTCAGTATTCCCGACATACTTATCTCTCAACATGGCAATGCGTTCAGCCAGTGGGTTATAGTAATTATCCCACCAACTTGAATCAGGCAGGTGGAAATGATCAATCAACCTGTATTCCTGGCTTTCAAGTCTTTGTATATTCTCAGCGATCGTGCCTATGCCAGGATAACTTTTCTTCCAGAAATCGAGAACTTCTTGAGGTGGATTGGCTTGAAACCAGGATAGCTCAGTAACAGCCATATATCCATCTGTTTTGAGAAAAGGATAACACGCCTTGAAACCTTGCTCGAAACCCATGATATAGATTGCGCCTTCAGACCAGATCAAATCGAACTGCTCTGGCGCAAAATCCATCTCGAACATGGACATCTTGCGCGTTTGGATGTGTTTATCCAACCCAACTTTTTTCGCGCGGAGGACGAGTTCATCCAGGAATGGTTGGTGAAAATCGATGGCGATGATTTCTCCCTGCAAGAGTTTTGCAAGATCGAGGGTTTGCATGCCGGGACCACAGCCAATATCAAGGATTTTGGGCTGCGCGGGCAAGTCCCTGGCTACTGCGTAAGCACGCGCTGTGGAGACCAAGTCGCCGGGGCCTTCACGAGGCAGGTCGGAGTGCACTTCCCAGAAAATATCCATGTTTACCTATTAGTACTTATTATACATTCCCATCTATTAACCTTTCATCAACCTCCCCATTCCTACAGTTGTCAGATTGGACAGAAAGGGGCAAAATAAAATGGAACACAGATCACACGGATTTTGCAGATTGCCACTGATGTAGAAAATTCCGTGCTAATCAACTTTATCCGTTGAATCCTCGTTCTTTTCAAAAGGAGAAACCCCATGCATGGTGGTAGCTGGTATAGATACGTACGTTCGGGTGACGAAAAACCTGAAAAAGTCACTAAAGAATTGCTATTACGCGTGCTTACCTACGCACGCCCTTACTGGAATCACATCGGTGGGATGTTGGTCACAATTCTATTCACCACAGGTCTCTCGTTGGTTTCCCCCCTCATTTTCAGACACTTGATTGATACAATTTTGCCCTCCAAGGACCTGAACGGGCTGACGCTTTTCGCGCTGGCGTTGCTGCTCCTACCCCTGGTAAGCGGGGGAATCAATGTGGTACAGCGACGATTGAACGCAACGGTCGGTGAGGGCGTGATCTACGATTTGCGCGTGGCACTCTTTGCTCGATTGCAACGAATGTCGTTGCGCTTTTTCACAAATACCAAGGTCGGAGAGTTAATGTCGCGCCTGAACAATGACGTGGTTGGTGCGCAGAACGCCATCAGTAATACCATCGTCGGCATCGTCACCAATTTCATCCAGACTATTGCCATCCTAAGTGTCATGCTAACCCTCGAGTGGCGATTGACAATCGTCAGCATACTGATCCTGCCGCTGTTCTTCGTCGCAGCCCGCATTCTGGGAAACAGATTGCGCGAAATCGCCCGCGAAGCGATGGATTTGAATGCTGCCATGAATGCACACATGAACGAGACACTTAACATTGGCGGTGCGTTGCTGGTTAAGCTGTTTGGGCGCGTTCAGGATGAAGAAAGCCGCTTTACCCAGCGTGCCTTAGGCGTGCGCGATATGGGCATTCACCGGACCACAGTTGGTACCACTTTCTTTGTCATCGTTGGTTTGGTCAGCGCAGTTGGCACAGCGCTGGTATACGGACTGGGTGGTTACTACGTCATTCAAGAAGCATTCACTATCGGTACAATTGTGGCCTTCGGCTCTTACCTGACCACCCTTTATGGAGCGCTACAAGGTCTTGCCAGTGCACCGGTCGAGTTTAGTACCAGCATGGTATCGTTCGAGCGTGTATTCGAGGTCATTGATCTGCCACAAGATATTATCGAAAAAACGGATGCAACCAACTTGAGCAACGTTAATGGGGGTCTGGAATTCGAAAATGTGACTTTTACCTATAGCGTGGATGAATCAAAATTACTCAGCGAGGTCAAACGTTACGGCAGGATGGACAATGTCACGGCTGTGCTTAGCGGGAATGGGGGCAACGGAAAAACGGTAAGACACGCTGAGAAGCCCGATGATGGGCTCGCAACTTCCGGGCTGCCTGAAGCAGCCACCATATCCCAAGCACGTGACGTGGCCCTTGAGTCAATCTCGTTTAAAGCCTCCGCCGGAGATCTGGTCGCATTGGTTGGCCCTTCCGGTGCCGGCAAAACCACTATGACGTACCTCATCCCACGTCTGTATGACCCAAGTGATGGTGTTATCCGTGTTGATAGGCACAACCTGCGGAATGTGACGCTCGAATCACTGGCCAGGCAGATCGGCATGGTCACACAAGAATCCTATCTTTTCCACGACACCATTCGCACAAATCTGACTTATGCTAAGCCCGACGCCACGCAAGGTGAGATTGAGGCGGCGGCACAGGCAGCCAATATCCACCAGTTCATCATCGAATTACCCGAGGGCTACGACACGGTGGTGGGCGAACGCGGATACCGTTTAAGCGGTGGTGAGAAACAGCGCATCGCCTTGGCGCGCGTCATCCTGAAAGATCCGCGCATCCTAGTGCTGGACGAGGCCACCAGCCATTTAGACAGCGAATCCGAAGCCCTGATTCAGGAGGCCCTGAAAAGGGTGATGGCCGGTCGGACCAGTATTGTCATTGCCCATCGCCTGAGTACGATTTTGGCAGCCGATTTGATCCTGGTGATGGATCGCGGGAAAATTGTCGAACGGGGGACGCACGAAGATCTGCTAGCACTGAATGGCTTGTATGCGCAGTTGTATGAGACGCAGTTCAAAGGGGAAAGGATATAGAACTCTATTAATTTTAGGACTTACGCACTTCAAATCAAATTAGTGCCATTTACCCCCATATATAGGGGTTAACGACTTTTGAAATCGGCATATGTGGCTCAACTGCATAAGTCCTAAAATTATCGTTTCAAGGATTTTTAATCACATCAGAGAAAAATTCCGTGTAACCCAAGGGTTTGCTTACAACTAAAAGTAGAAAACAACGATAACGCTTGAATCGGAAAACGGTCAGCCGCACACTGACCGTTTTCCTGATTTCCAGATGTATTATTGCAACAGCTGGAGAGTGATCGGTCGCACACTGATATCTCTCCGGTCACCGGGTGGCTTTCATCTTTTCCTTTTGAGGAGGAGAAAGAAGATGAGCTGAAATCCCATCCAGGACACCTTTTTATGGCGGAAATCATTTCGTTTGCACTTTGAATATTACGGATACTTAGGCAAAAAAGCACGAGTCTACAAGCGGGTTTCGACTACCTCCCCGGAATGGTTGCTTGCCTCCTACATGATTAGGATTCCCCCTCGCCAGAACTACATTAGGTGGTGGAAATCTCCATCCTGGGAAGGGTATGCAAATAAAAGAAAAACCCCTCCCTAGGAGGGGTGAAAAAACGTCCCTACGATTGAACAGTTATTTCAATTCTTCTACTATACTGTATTCATATCGCAATAAAAAATGTTATAAAGACATATCTAGCTACCGGACACTTTAACAAATGAATAGTTGATCGACAAGGATTCTCC
>CAZCPP010000042.1:0-17461 GCA_964500655.1 uncultured Anaerolineaceae bacterium
GTTTTCTTTTACTTTCAACCTTCATCTCTCAATGGTAATGTACGGTAGAAAATTCAACAATAAGATTAGGTTACAAGTTGCTTGACATCCCTTCCTTTCGTAATAAAATCATTCTCACCATACAATTCGGCTGATCCTATGCAAAGTTTTATCTGGAATTTCATTGAATTACAACGAACTCCTTTCAAAAAAGGGGTTCTCTTCTCTTTGTTTGTCTTCAGCAGCATAGTATTTTCTATTCCCCGATATCGTGAAGCCTGGTTCCTTTATACACTTATCGCTTTTCCAATATTTACTTTTGCAATCTTAGCCTTAATAAAAAATATAGTGGTACTTATTCGCCGCTTTCAAGAAATTGGCTTAGATCTTATTGAAAATGACCAAGAAAAAGATGCTTATAAAGATTGGTGGGGAAATTTAAGTAAGCGGAGGCATCTACTTTTCAGTCTATCCGTTAGTATGGCATTTACATTATTTAGTCTCTTATACAATGCGAACTCAGCTTGGTCGCGATATACAGATGCTTTAGGTATTTTTTACATGGGCTTTTTCGTAGGGGAGGCAACGTACTTGATCGCATTATCCCCTCTTGCAAATACTCTGTTAAAAAATTACAGATTGAAATTAACACCTCTTGATCCCGCTAGAACCGTCAATTTACGTAATTTAGCTGAAATTACCTTTAACATTGCTTTGATCACAGGGGTGTCATTATTGGTCATGAATATGATTATTGCTCTGGCTAGTTTTATTTTTAGACATCTTATTGCCGGAGTTGTTTTGCTTTCAGTTATCGCTTGGATTATTATTATTATCTTAGCAATTTATCCCCACGTAATCTTCTGGCAAATTGTAAGAAACAAAAAAGAAGAAACTCTACGCGCTCTTGAAAAAAGAATCACAGAACAATATACTCAAATTGTAATGAGAGGCAAACAATCTCAATCGATGGAAAATCTTCTTAAAATGCACGAGCTTGTTTTAACCAGCAAAGCTTTTCCAATCTCAAACACAGAATTTTTTGGTCTATTGACAGCTTTGTTATTAAATGTGATTCCCGCCATTCTCCGCTACTTGGTCTAACCCTTATTGTTATATCTACCCAAAAAAGGTTACCCCATCTTCCCGGTGATGTAGGCTTCGGTTAACTCTTGTTTGGGGCGGGTGAACATTTCATCGGTGGGCGAAAATTCCACCAATTCACCCAACCAGAACAAGCCCGTAACATTCGACACCCGTCCCGCCTGCTGCATGTTGTGCGTGACGATAACCACTGTGTAATCTTTTTTCAAATCAGCGATCAACTCTTCCACCTGTAACGTCGCAATCGGATCAAGCGCTGACGTAGACTCATCCATCAATATTACTTCCGGTTTTACAGCCACCACACGTGCAATGCACAAGCGCTGCTGCTGGCCGAGCGAAAGTCCCAGCGCGCTTTCGCTTAAAATATCTTTGACCTCATCCCATAGCGCTGCCTGGCGTAGGCTGCGTTCAATTGTTTCTTCCAAATCAGCTTTGCCCCCTACCGTCTTCAGTACGCGTGGGCCGAAGGCCACATTTCCGTAGATCGACTGTGGGAACGGGTTTGGTTTTTGAAACACCATCCCCACACGCTGGCGCAGCTCAACTACGTCTACATCTTCAGCATATATATCTTCGCCATCGAGCGTGATTTCTCCTTCTACTCGTGTGCCACTTATCGTATCGTTCATGCGATTCAAACAGCGCAGGAACGTAGATTTTCCACAACCCGAAGGACCGATCAGTGCAGTCACCTGACGCGGCATGACATCCAGGTTGATTTCGGAGAGAGCTTTTGAATGCCCATAGTAAAAGTCAAGATTACGGACAGAAAAGACAGGATCAGTCATGGGCTGAATTTTATCATCTTAAGGCATAGGATATAATTCAGCGCGATGGAAAAACGATCGCTACTCTCTGGGCTTTTGCTTACCCTCGTTATCTTTAGTGTCTCGTGTTCTTCATCATCATCTTCCTCCTCCACATCCTCTGAATCAACCGCATATATCGAAAACAAAGGCTCCGATACCATCGTTAATTTGGCATTGGCCTGGGCTGAATATTATCAGTCCGAACGCCCTGAAATCAGTATATCGGTGACAGGTGGCGGATCTGGAACGGGAATCGCTGCACTGATGAACGGGACCGTAGATATCGCTAACGCATCCCGTCAGATCAAAAAAGAGGAGATCGAGGTAGCGCAATTCAATGGTATTGATCCCATTGAATTTGTCATCGCCCGCGACGCTATCGCCGTCATTGTCAATCCCGAAAACCCTGTTTCCGAACTTACCCTACAACAAATCTCCGATATATACAGTGGAAAATTCACCAACTGGAAGGAAGTCGGCGGTGATGACAGACCGATCGTGCGCCTGTCACGTGAAACCAATTCCGGTACGCATGTTTATTTTTTGGAGACCGTCCTGCGTTTGGGTGACAAAAAGAGCACAACCCTGTTTTCAAGGGATACGCTTTTGTTGCCCTCATCAGAGGGCATTATTGCCGAGGTACGACTCAATCCCAACGCTATCGGTTATGACGGTCTGGGGTATGTGCCTCACGATCTGAAGATGATCGCAATTGCGGAAGAACTCGGCTGTGAATATGTATTACCCTCAGTTGAAACAGTGAATGATGCCACTTACCCAATAGCTCGTGACCTATACATGTACACAGCAGGAGAACCTTCTGGTGCAGTGAAGATTTATTTGGAATGGATCATCACATCCGACGAGGCCCAAGGCATTGTTAGAGAATTGGGATTTGTACCCATAAAATAATTTATGTGGAGGCAAGTCTACCCTCTACAGGACGAATTATGGATAAAGATCTTAACTGGCGTGAATTTGTTATAACAAGGGCTATCAAGGCCTCCGGCTACTCAGCCATTGTTTTTGTAACTCTGATTTTTTTCTTTTTATTGCGCGAAGGCCTGCCTACTCTGGGGGAAGTGGAGACATCAACTCTCTTCAGTACCCGGTGGTACCCAATCGAAGATTACTTTGGTATTTTGCCACTCATCACCGGATCTTTGATCGTGACGATTGGCGCAGCGCTGGTGGCAATTCCCTTCGGCATTGGTACGGCTATTTACATCTCCGAAATAGCTCCACGTTGGGTGCGTGAAATCTTGAAACCATTGGTGGAATTACTCGGTGGGTTGCCCTCGGTTGTACTTGGGTTCCTGGGTATCTTGGTACTCTCACCCTGGTTACGCGTTTTTCTGGATCTTCCAACCGGTCTAACCGCATTCACTGGCTCTCTACTACTGGGAGGCATCGCTGTCCCGACGGTGGTTTCGGTGGCCGAAGATGCGCTGGATACCGTCCCACGTGCATATCGTGAAGGTGCCTGGGCAATTGGAGCAACCCGCTGGCAAACCATTTGGCGAGTAACTTTACCTGCTGCCAGTTCCGGCGTTCTTACAGCCATCATGCTTGGCATTGGACGTGCTATCGGAGAGACAATGGCTGTTATGATGGTAACCGGCAACGCCCCAGTACTTGCAATTACTCCGGGCAGCTTATTCTCCCCTGCCCGCACAATGACAGCTACCATCGCGGCCGAAATGGGCGAAGTAGCCAGCGGAAGTGTACATTATCACACATTGTTCTTCATCGGTATGGTATTGTTCCTGATCTCGCTGGCGGTCAACGTAGCAGCCTCATCAGTGGTCTTTCGTTCGAAAAAGCGTGCTGAAAGGATATTATCCTGAACCGTAATCTTTCTCAGCGCCTTGGCTTTTCACTACTGACCCTGATTGCATTGTTTACAGTTGTTCCAATTTTAGGTGTGATTGTCTACATTTTTATACAGGGAAGTTCTGCAGTTTCGTGGGAATTTCTCTCAGCTGTACCACGTTCCGGCATGCGCGAGGGCGGCATCCTACCGGCCATCATCGGGACCTTTTATCTCACTATCGGAACGGCTATCTTCTCAGTCCCACTTGGAATAGCGGCAGCAATTTATTTGTCCGAGTATGCTGCTGATAATTCACGAACACGACTTATTCGTCTTGCCATCATAAATCTGGCAGGCATTCCATCTGTTGTGTACGGTCTTTTTGGGCTGGGTCTATTTGTATTATTTCTTAACTTTGGCACCAGTATCTTGGCTGCATCCCTGACATTATCCATCATGACCCTGCCCGTCATCATCAGTACCGCGGAGGAGGCGTTACGAGCCGTGCCGCAGGCCTTCCGCACGGTTAGCGTTTCGTTAGGCGCGACCCGCTGGCAGACTATTCGCCGCATCGTACTTCCTCAGGCGCTGCCCGGTATTCTGACTGGCGTCATTCTTGGCCTTGAGCGCGCTGCTGGTGAGACCGCCCCTATCCTGTTTACAGGTGCGGCTTTTTTCCTACCGCGCTTGCCCGGTTCCGTTTTTGATGCAACCATGGCATTGCCATATCACCTGTTCGTCATTTCAACGCAAGTTCCAGAGATGCCTTTCCAAATCCAATACGGTACTGCACTGGTATTGCTCGTCTTTGTGTTAGGCATGAACCTGATCGCAACCATTATCCGCTCACGAGCAAGGGCACGAAGACAGTGGTAAGTATGAATAAAATCGTTATTGAAAACCTGAGCTTACAATATGTGGACGGTAACGAATCGCTTCGGAATATTAGTATTAACGTGCCAGAGAATGCAATCACTGTATTATTTGGCCCGGCTGGCGGCGGTAAATCTACACTATTGCGTTGTATCAACCGACTCAACGACCTGACCGATGTCAAGTCAACTTCAGGACGTATCTTGCTAGATGGGGAAAACATTCTTGATCCGAAAACCGATACGATTGCTCTACGCCGCAAAGTAGGGATGGTATTCGCCCGACCAGTTGTGCTCCCAATGACAATTCGTGAGAATCTAACCTATGGATCGGAATTGGCAGGTGAAAAACGAAAATCCAAACTGGATGAAGCGGTCGAACGCAGCCTGAAGCTGGCCGCTATTTGGGACGAAGTCAAAGGCCGCCTTGATGATCCTGCCATTACCCTCTCCGGTGGTCAACAGCAACGTCTTTGCTTGGCGCGTTCACTGGCTCAACAGCCTGAAGTCATCTTGCTCGATGAGCCGACATCTGGTCTTGACCCTATTTCAACGGGCAAAGTCGAAGCCGCTTTGCAAGAATTAAAGAAGGAATTCACCATTGTACTTGTACCGCACTCAGTTCAACAGGCTGGCCGCACAGCAGATTATGCAGCTTTTTTCCTGCAAGGCGAACTGGTTGAATATGGTGATGGTGATGAGATATTCACTGTCCCACAGGAACAACGCACTGAAGATTACATTACCGGAAGATTTGGGTAACAGGACAATTTAAAGACATCGGAACTAAATAAATGGGAGGAAAGGATACATGTTTTTTTCAACTTCCAAAACACTTACACTTATCAAAAGTGTTTACCACTTGATAACTTCTTGTAAAGTTGCCATCAATACCGGAGTGATATGATGTAAATCCGTTTATTGGAGATACATTCATGAGCATCTTTCTCTCAATCACGCTCGTTGTAATGCTGATCGTCTTCAGTGTGGACATCCTGAAGAAACGTCGTGAATTTCTGAATCAACACGAAAAACGCAGTAAATCAATTTCTTAGACAAATCTCTTTCTTTGATAGCCACTACTAGAGGCACTACTCACTGACAACTTTCGGTGGGTAGTTTATTGTCCCGGTACCTTGAATACCGTTATAATACATGAATGGGCTACAAAACGAGGTACCTATGATTCGCAAAACCTTTGAAAACGAACTTCAGCAAGTGAAAGATGATGTGCTGGTACTGGGAAGCATGGTGGAACAAGCTATTCTAGACTCAGTAGAAGCATTAAAAAAGCGCGACTTACAAGCTGCTGAAAAGATTTTGGAAGCTGATCGACAAATCAACAAAAAACGTTTCGAGATTGAAAACCAATTGATGATCTTGATTGCTACTCAACAGCCGATGGCGCACGATCTGCGTTTGCTGGCTTCTACAATGGAGATCATCTCCGAACTGGAGCGTATGGGTGACTATGCCAAAGGTATAGCCAACATCAATATTCGGATGGGTAACGAGGCGTTGCTCAAACCTTTGATCGACGTTCCCCGCATGGCACAAAAAGGTACTGACATGCTACATCGTGCCCTGACAGCTTATGTCAATGAAGATGTGGAAGCCGCCAAAGCGATCCCGATTGAAGATGATGAAGTGGACGCGTTATACAATCAGGTTTACCGCGAGTTGATGACCTTCGTTATCTCTGACCCCAAAACCATGGAACGTGCCAACTGGTTGATATGGGTGGCCCATAATTTGGAACGTGTAGCGGACCGTGTCACAAACATTTGCGAACGTACAGTATTCATTGTAACTGGTGAACTGGTTGAAATTAATGCCAGCGATGATGAGTTCTGGAAAATGCAAAATGGTTCGTAAAGTGCTGTTTTTGTGCACCGGCAATTCCTGCCGGTCACGGATGGCAGAAGCGATCGTCAATGCCCGCCTTTCTAACGATTGGCGGGCATTTTCTGCAGGCACCGAGCCATCTGGATATGTGCATCCAAACGCAATCCAGGTACTGGATGAGATTGGCATCACGCACAACGGTGAGTCCAAGAATAACGATCAATTGCGAGATACTGGTTTCGACCTGGTTGGCACCGTCTGTGACAATACTGCCGAGAATTGCCCTATTTGGTTGGGAAAGGGCAAACGTATCCACCTGGGTTTCCCAGACCCGGCCAAAGCCACTGTCACAGACGAAGACCAGTTGGCAGTTTTTCGGTCCGTACGCGATGCGATTGCGAAGAAAGTCCCAGAAGCATTAGAACAAATGTAACCGAAATCAAATTCACAGTTGACGAATCGCACATCCATCAGTACAATGCACCTCAACATGAAACTGGCATGTAATTTAAATCATCATCACCTGATTTTCCCCCTGCCTGACTGGAGAGCAGGTTAGTTTCATTTGCATCAACTAACCACACGTGTAATCCTAAGCCCCCGGTCAGCCGGGGGCTTTTTGTTGCCCTCAGCTCCTACCCCCTCTCCCCGTGGGAGAGAAGACGGGGTGAGGGTTAGAAATGAGATTTATGAATCAACGTCCTCTTCGTCTTTCCATCCCGTCTAAAGGCCGTCTTTCAGAAGATAGCCTGAACTTCCTGGCTGCCTGCGGCCTCGAAGTGTACAAACCTAATCCACGCCAATATGAGGTCAGCATTCCGTCTGTGCCGGGATTGAGTGTGCTCTTTCAACGTGCGACAGATATCGTAATTTCTGTACGCAACGGCAGTGTGGACTTTGGAATCACCGGGTTGGATGTGCTCACCGAATATCGCGGACTAAATGGTGACATCATTCCAATCCATTCCGATTTAGAGTTCAGCGCCTGCTCTCTTGACGTAATCGTCCCCGATTCCTGGACTGACGTCAATCACATGTCTGACTTGTCAAGAAAGCAAGTCGAACTTGGGCGCCCATTACGTGTGGCGACCAAATTTCCCAACACAGCTACACCTTTCTTCGCACAAAATGGTCTCATAGATGTGAATTACATCGCTGCTGAAGGCACACTCGAAATTGCTCCAACAATTGGCTATGCTGATCTAATCACTGACTTGGTTTCAACTGGCACCACTCTCCGGGATAACCATCTAAAGCGTCTCGAAGACGGCCAGATCCTATCATCTCAAGCTTGTCTGATCGCCAACCGCACTACCCTAAGAGAAAACCCGGAAGCGTTAGGTGTCGCCAAAACGTTACTCGAATATATTGTTGCACATCTGCGCGCAAGCAAAGCCGTTTCAGTTTTTTCGAACATGCGCGGTGACTCGCCCGAAACAATTGCCAGTAGCATGTTCACTAAAGATGTTATTGGCGGTCTGCAAGGACCTACATTTTCGCCCATCATTACTCGCCAGGGTGAAGAATGGTACGCTGCTCACCTCGTCGTCAGGAAAGATCAACTCGCACAGGCAATTTCAGAATTACGCTCCATTGGTGGCAGCGGTGTTGTCGTCGCACCAGTAACCTATATCTTTGAAGAAGAACCAGCGGAATACCTCGCCATGTTGCAGGCCCTTTACCAAGGATTCCCTACAGGAGATAAACATGATAAAAATCTATGACATCGAAACCGCAAAACAAACCATCCTCAAGCGCATCCCGCCCGACGAAAGCGATGTACCAACCACTGTGCTCGACCGCATCGCAGAAACATTTGGTGAGCGTATTTCCGCGGAGGAGGCTGTATGCCGTATTTTGAAAGACATTCGTTCCCGGGGGGATGAGGCCCTTCTGGATTGGTCGGCCAAATTGGATGGCTTTCCAAAGGACGCCCCGCTTCGGGTCTCGAATAAACAGCTTGCTTCCGCTTTAGAAACTTTATCTGAGTTTGAGAGGGAAGCGCTTGAATTGTCTACTGAGCGCATCTGCGAGTTCTACACTCGCCAACCGCTGACATCCTGGTTCACCAATGATTTAGGTGGCACGCTCGGGCAGATCATTCGTCCGCACACCCGTGTGGGGATTTACGTCCCCGGCGGAACAGCCCCTTTACCTTCCTCCGTGCTCATGTCGGTTATACCTGCCCAAGTGGCGGGCGTTAAAGATTTGGTTGTAGTCGCTCCACCCATACACGGCACAGGGGAAATTGCCCCAATAACATTAGCTGCTTGTGCCCTGGTTGGCGTAAACGAAGTCTATGCCCTCGGCGGTGCACAGGCCATCGCCGCACTGGCTTACGGAACTGATTCCGTCCCTGCTGTAGACAAGATCTTCGGTCCCGGCAACCTGTTCGTCACACTCGCTAAACGACAGGTTTTCGGCACCGTTGGCATTGATGGGCTAGCTGGCCCGACTGAAACAGTCGTCATCGCCGATGAAAACGCCAAACCAGATTGGGTCGCATCCGATCTGCTGGCCCAGGCCGAACATGATGTGTTGGCTTCTGCAATCTTGCTAACACCTTCGAAAAAAATAGCTGAATCAGTTCAAATTGAAGTCGGGCGCCAAATGGAAAGCCTGCCTCGCGCCGACATCTTGGCCCAGTCCCTGCCTAGGCAGAGTGGTATAGTAATTACCGCAAATCTCGACGAAGCCGCCGAGCTTAGTAATACCTACGCGCCCGAACATCTTTGCCTGGCCGTCTCTGATCCGTGGGCGCTGAGTGAAAAGATCACCAACGCCGGCGGTATTTTCATGGGCAAGCATTCATTTGAGGTACTTGGCGATTACGTGGCCGGGCCCAGCCATGTCATGCCGACTGGCGGAAGCGCGCGCTTTGCTTCCCCACTCAATGTCTGGGACTTCGTCCACATCGTCAGCCTGATCTCGCTCGACCCGGCAACAACAGCTGAGATTGCGCCCCTGGCTGCCCGTATCGCCCGCTCCGAAAGTCTCGAAGCCCACGCTCGCTCGGCAGATTTCCGGGTGAAAGGATAGCCTATGAACCTTCCTACCCACCTACAAAATTTACCTGCTTACGTTTCCGGCGAATCGGTCGAAGCGCTTGCTGCCCGCCTAGGCCGCAGGGCTGAATCGATCATCAAACTGGATGCAAACGAGAACAACTACGGTGTGACACCCGCCGTCCGTCGCGCGTTAGCAAATCTTGATTACACCTACCGCTATCCGGATACCGAGCAGCGCGATCTACGCGCTGCGCTAGAAAAATATACTGGTGTCCCGGTCGAGTATCTGCTAGCGGGTAATGGCTCAGACGAGCTGCTCTCACTACTTTCGCAGGTCATTCTCGAACCCGGTGACAGCATTCTGCTCTGTCCGCCTACCTTTGCCATGTACCCGTTTTACGCGCGCTTGAGAAACTGCAATGTAATCAATGTGCCGCGCAAAGAAGATCTATCCGTAGATGTGGACCAGGTCATCGCTACTGCACAAGCAAAATCCCTGAAGGTAATTTACATCGACTCTCCCGGTAATCCCGCTAGTCTCAGTTTATCCCCGACCGAACTCGACAGATTGTTAGAACTGCCCAGCTTAATTGTTCTCGATGAAGCCTACATCGAATTTGCCAATGTCCCCTCGCGCATCATAGATATCCCAAAAAACGAAAATCTGATTGTGCTACGCACATTTAGTAAATGGGCCGGGCTGGCCGGGTTCCGCGTTGGCTACGGCGCATTCCCAAAATGGCTTGTTGAGGTGCTCTGGCAAGCTAAGTCTCCTTACAACGTGACCACGCCTGCCATGGTTGCAGGGATTGCAGCTTTAGATGACTTAGATACACTCGAAGCGAACATCAAACGCATCATCACGGACCGAATTCAATTAGCCGCCGAATTACTCAAACTCCCTGGTTTGACTATCTTCCCATCTGAGACAAACTTCCTGCTGGTGCGCGTCGAACCTGAATTTGGCAAGTCTGCAAGTGATGTGTGTGAAGCTCTCAAAGAAAAGGGGGTTCTGATCCGCACGTTCGAATCCATGAACTGTGTGCGCATTACCATCGGAACGACCAGTGAAAACCAAACCTTATTACAAGCTCTGGGTGAATTATGAGATCTGCTTCTATCTCCCGCAAAACCAACGAAACTGACATCAGCATCGAACTTGACCTAGATGGAACTGGCCAGTACGATATCAAGACTGGCGTTGGTTTTCTTGATCATATGCTAACCCATATCGCCATCCATAGCTTGTTCGACCTGACTGTCATGGCATCAGGCGATCTGTACATTGACGTTCATCATACAGTCGAAGATGTAGCGCTTGTGCTTGGTTCCACCTTTGACCAGGCGCTTGGAGATCGCAAGGGCATTGTCCGCATGGCGAGCTTCTACGTGCCAATGGATGAAGCCCTGGCCTTTGTCGCGCTGGATCTATCCGGGCGCTCTTATGCTGTTATCGATACAGAGTGGGACACACCGTCAGTAGGCAACATTCCTACCAGTTTATTCCCCCATTTTTTAGAGAGTTTTACCATCAACGCCAGATGCAACCTACACGCTCGTGTGCTTTACGGACGAGATGATCACCACAAGGCGGAAGCGTTATTCAAAGCCTTAGCTCGCGCACTGGATATGGCAACTCACCTCGATCCGCGTCGAGGTGGAGTACCTTCCACTAAAGGCACGTTGACAGCATAACATGACCGATTTCACAATATTTCCCACAATCGATTTGCGAGCCGGGAAAGTTGTCCGGTTGGCACAGGGCGACCCATCCCGACAAACTATCTATGACAATAACCCACGCGCCTGGGCTGAACGATGGAAATCCGAAGGCGCAGATTGGTTGCATGTAATTAATCTTAGTGGCGCATTCAATGAGGATGCACATGCCAATCTAAAGACACTCGAAAGCATTTTGGCCGTTGGGTTGAAAGTCGAGTTTGGCGGCGGCATCCGCGATGAGGAAACTGTCCGAGTTCCGCTCGAAATGGGCGTGGAGCGCGTCTTTCTTGGCACAGCTGCGATCAAAAACCCTGAACTTGTTGATTGGGCTATTGACCAATATGGTCCATCCTACATCGCCGGTGACATTGGTGCGCGGGATAGTAGAGTGATGGTCAAAGGTTGGCAGGAATCCACAGCACAGACTGTGCTTGAAGTCGGGAAACGATTTCGCGAGCAAGGTGTCGAATGGTGTGTGCTGACTAATGTCAAACGGGACGGCGTTGGGACAGGAGTGGACGTCAATAGCGCGGTGGCTTTGCAAAAAGCAACTGGTTTGCAAGTCGTCGCTTCGGGCGGAATTTCTACATTGGAAGATGTCCGATGCGTGCGCGATACAGGACTGGCAGGCGTCATTATCGGGCGAGCATTGTATGATGAAAAACTATCGTTGCGAGACGCGTTAGAGGAGAATCCATGATCACAATCGTCGATTACAAAGCCGGTAACCTGACATCCGTCAAGCGTGCATTAGACCATTTGAGTATTCCAAACCAGATCGGTGCGGACCCGGATGTCATTCGCAAATCCCAACGCGTCATCTTCCCGGGTGTGGGTGCCGCTGGCGCTGCCATGGATGTGCTCCGGGAGCGGAATTTGGATTCAGCGCTAATAGAATCCTTCCAAAACGGGACACCCTTTCTCGGTATTTGCATCGGATGCCAGATCATCCTGACGCGCTCAGAAGAAGGGAATACACCCGGGTTGAATCTGATGTCTGGGGTATGTAACAAGTTCAGGCTGGAGGATGAAACGCTGAAAGTCCCCCACATGGGTTGGAACTCCGTCTCTGTCACTCATAAGCACCCTGTGCTGAGTCATCTACGTCCAGGTGATGAGTTTTACTTTGTCCACTCTTATTATCCGCGACCAGAAGATAATTCTCAGGTCTATGCAACTTGTGAGTACGGCCAAATCTTCCCGGTGGCAATCGGAATGAATAATCTATTCGCAGTGCAGTTCCACACCGAAAAGAGCGGGCCGGTGGGGTTGCAATTGCTCAAAAACTTTTCGGAATGGAAACCATAATGCTTTCGAAACGCATTATTTCCTGCCTAGATGTGCGCAACGGCAACCTAGCTAAGTCGGTCAAGTTCGTGAATACAAAAGACATTGGCGACCCGATCTTACAAGCGAAAAAATATTACCAAGAGGGCCTTGACGAACTGGTCTTCTACGACATCACAGCTTCGAGCGCCAAGCGTGACATCATGATCGATGTGGTCAGCAAGGTGGCAGAGCAGGTCTTCATCCCCTTTTCGGTCGGCGGCGGCTTGCGCACGGTAGAAGATTGCCACCGGGTTTTGCTGGCTGGTGCGGAGAAAATCAACCTCAATTCGGCAGCTGTCAAACGACCAGAGTTGATCAGTGAGGCTTCGCGGGCATTTGGCGCCCAGGCGGTTGTGCTCTCCATGGACGTGCTGCGCGTCAAACCCTCCCCGGAAATTGCTTCCGGTTACGAAATCGTTATCAACGGCGGGCGCAAACCCATGGGCTTGGATGCCATCGAATGGGCTAGTCGCGGTGAGGAGCTAGGCGCGGGTGAACTGGTGATCAATTCGATTGACGCCGATGGCACCAAAGAAGGCTATGAACTGACCCTGACACGCACGATTGCTGAAGCAGTAAGCATCCCGGTCATCGCATCAGGCGGTGGCGGAAAACCAGAGCATTTCTTCGATGTGTTGACCAAAGGCAAAGCGGATGCGGCGCTAGTAGCCTCAATGTTGCACTATGGGGAGTACACGATTGGTGAAATCAAAACCTATTTATCCAATTGTGGACTAAAGATACGAATGTAAATTGAATCCAATGGAAAATTTGAAATTCGATTCAAACGGGCTAATCCCCGCTGTGGTTCAGGACGCAAACACAAAAAATGTTTTGATGGTAGCCTGGATGAACGCTGACTCTCTACAAAAAACCCATGATACTGGTGAAACCTGGTTCTGGAGTCGCTCGCGTCAGGAATTGTGGCATAAAGGCGCGACATCTGGCAACATGCAAAAAGTGATTGACATCCGCTATGACTGTGATGGGGATACCCTGTTGGTGTTGGTGGAATCCTCCGGGCCAGCCTGCCACACCAGAAATCAAACTTGTTTTTATCGTTCGCTGGAGTAAATGATGCTTGAGCAACTGTATCAGATTATCTTGGATCGTAAATTCAATCCAAAATCAGGCTCATACACCAATGAGCTTTTTGATAAAGGTTTACCGCGAATAGCACAAAAAGTCGGCGAGGAAGGGACCGAGGTAGTTGTGGCCACACTCTCTCAGGAGAATGATCGTCTTGTTGAGGAGATTGCCGACCTGACTTATCATGTCCTGGTGTTGATGGTCACCAAGGGGTTGACACTGGAGGATGTTTCAAAAGAACTTGTGAAGCGACACAAATGAGTTTTAAAAACGCCCTCGGCAATCAGAGAGCGTTTTCGATTTCCAGAGATTTTTATTACAGGAAATATTGTCGTTCAGTCGTCATTTTGCAAAGCAGATGGAGGTGTTGGGTAATGGGGGATCTCACGTCGGAATTCATATGCATCCATCATTTTCTCAATGATATCCTTTTGCTCCGCTGTTAAATCCAAAAATTCGAAGCCAATGTTATAGAACACAGGGTTGATATCCGGATCGCAATGTGCTACACGAGCAGATATATCTAACTGACCGATTTTGAACAGGTGCATGTCTGGTAAATCAAAGCGCAATGGGAGAACGCTATCCACGGTTTGCGCCTTTTCACTAATAATCATTGCTCCAGAAAGGCTTAGATCACCCAAATAACCGAGCATCTTCCCCAGGTTACGTTCGAATACGCGCGAATAAATGATTAAATATTTGCGATCGAGTTTACGTCTTTCATCCATAAACGCCTCCGATAATACCAATATACCTGACTTGCTACACAAAATCAACCACTTTTTGGACAATATTTATGGTTAAATATATACCTAAATGCGCTGGATTTACATCTCTCCTCATCTTGACGATGCTGTGCTTTCTGCTGGCGGTTTTATTTTCGAACAAATCAAAAAAGGGAACCAGGTAGAACTCTGGACCATTATGTGCGGGTACCCCCCTCCAGGCGAGTTAACCCCATTTGCCCAATATCTTCACGATCAATGGGGTACAGGAACCCCGATAGAAACTGTAGATTATCGGCGTAAAGAAGATGTAGCTGCTGCACAAATCGTTGACGCCAAAACGATCCATTTTGATATACCCGATTGTATATATCGCCGCGGGCAGGATGGTGAGCCGCTATATCAGTATATCTTCGTTCCTCCGCACGAGACAGAATCTGACCTACCAGACCAAATCGCACATATACTTACTCCGCGCTTGCAAATAGATGATCAAGTTATTTGCCAATTAGGAATCGGTGGACATGTTGACCATGTCCTTGTGCGGAAATCTGCGGAAAAGCTAACCCAGCGATTGTGGTATACAGCCGACGTGCCTTATGTATTCAAGAATCCGGAGCAGCTGGCTCCATTCATAGACACCATGAAAGAATCTCTTTATCCAATATCGGAAGCAGGCTTGAGAGCATGGATTGAAGCGGTGCTAGCTCATAAGTCTCAATTGAGTGAACTTTTTGATAGCACTGAAGAGATGAAAGAACAAATTCGTTCTTATTACGCTGAACGAAGTGGCTTTCCCATGTGGCGGGCAGAATAGCCCAGTTGTATCTTGATTCTGTCTATAAAACGTGATATATTAAGGCCGATTTCGGGAAAACTGAACAAAAACTACTATTGCATCTCTAAAATATAGAGATGCAAATTCTATTCGTAGGACAAAACTATGACGACCACATTCCTAACCAAGGAAGGTTTCCAGAAACATCAGGAAGAACTCGATTACCTGCGCACTGTAAAGCGACAGGAAGTTGCCGATCGCCTGCATGAGGCTATGGAGGACGGTGAATTGATCGAGAATGCTGAATACGAGGCTGCCAAAAACGAGCAAGCCTTTGTCGAGGGCCGCATCCAGGAATTGGAAATGCTGCTCGCAACCGCACGCGTGATCGAGAATGACAATAAGACGAAAGCCGACTCGGTTCAAGTGGGCTCAACAGTAACGATCAAAGAAGATGGCTCCAAGAAGGAGACATATACCATAGTGGGTGCTGCTGAAGCGAATCCGCGTGAGGGGATGATTTCGAATGAATCACCAATGGGCAAAGCTCTGTTGAATCGCCGCGCTGGAGACGAAGTGCAAATTGAAACGCCTGATGGTTCTTATTCAATCCAAATCATTAAGATCGGATAGCCAGGGGTTGCATTATTGCCCCGCGTACCCAAAGAGGCAGCGCGGGGCTTTTTAATTGAGGTTGTTATGTCAGAATATACATCGCTTGAAAAAATCCGCCTAGAGAAAATTGAAGAGTTACAAGCTGAGGGAATTGAAGCTTATCCCACTCGCGCCGAGCGCACGCACACCAGCGCGCAAATCATTGCCGAATATGAAGCCGCCGAGAAGAAAGCTTCGGATAAAGATACATCAGAAGTCAAGGCCACGCTAGCTGGTCGCATCCGTGCATCTCGCCCAATGGGTAAGTTGACATTTGCTCATATCGAAGATGGTGATGGGATGATTCAACTTTTTTTCCGCCTTAATGAGATTGGACAGGATCAAGTAAATTTTTTCAACAATATGTTTGATCTGGGCGACTTCATCCAAGCAACGGGAGTGATGATGCGTACCCGTAGCGGGGAAGCCACGCTGCTTGTCCACGACTTCAAGCTGCTCGCCAAATCCGTAACACCGCTTCCAGCTGCAAAAGATGAGACGCTCGAGGACGGCACCGTTGTCCGCCATACAGCGTTAGAAGACCCGGAACTGCGAGCCCGTCAACGCTACGCCGATCTGGCTGTGAACACAGATGTCCGCGAGACATTCCGTAAACGCGCCGTTCTCGTTAAATCCTTACGCAACTTTTTAGACGATCATGGCTTTCTCGAAGTCGAGACACCCATTTTGCAACCCCTTTATGGAGGCGCGGCAGCCAAACCATTCGTCACGCACCACAACGAACTTGAACAGGATATGTATTTGCGCATATCGTTCGAGTTGTATTTAAAACGGTTGCTAGTTGGGAACCTTGAAAAAGTATATGAGATGGGGCGTGATTTTCGCAATGAAGGTGTATCTTATAAACACAATCCTGAATTCACCCAGTTAGAGTTTTATTGGGCATACGCCGATTACTTGCAGGTAATGGAATTGACCGAGCAAATGGTTGCCCATGCCGCCAAAGAAGTGACTGGTGGATACGAACTCACCTATCAAGGCCAGAAGCTAGACTTCACGCCCCCCTGGAAGCGCTTAGAAATGCGCCAAGGCATTATCGATACCAGCGGTATTGATATCGCCAAGTATCCAGATGCCAAATCGCTTTTCAAAACGATTGTTGCCAAGCATAAAAAACATTCACCTGATCCGGACGCTACGCGTGGAAAACTGATTGATTTTCTACTTAGCGAGTTCCTTGAGCCGACATTGATTCAGCCGACATTTTTATACGATTATCCGCGCGATATTTCACCCTTGGCCAAATCCAAACCCGGTGATCCATTGATTGTAGAGCGCTTCGAAGCGTATGTCTCAGGCTTTGAGCTTTGCAATGCCTTCACTGAGTTAAACGATCCGCTCGATCAGGAACAACGCTTCATAGAAATGGGGCGCGATTACGACGCGGACGATGAGGAGCGCCACCCACTTGACGAAGATTACCTGCGCGCCATGCGCTATGGCATGCCTCCTAACGGCGGATTTGGTATGGGAGTCGATCGCTTGGCGATGATCCTTACCGATAAACACTCTATCCGCGAAGTACTACTCTTCCCAGCACTACGCAAGGAAGAACAAGAAGACTAACACCAATCTGGGCAGGGAAAACCTTGCCCTGGGTTTATTAACAAAGGAGTTGGGTATGCCTGGTATTTCTTCAAGTCAAGAAGGGCAAGGTAAACTACTATCGACTGGAAGTCGATAGCTTTGTATGTCGAATGAAATTCG
>CAZCPP010000043.1:0-7243 GCA_964500655.1 uncultured Anaerolineaceae bacterium
TACAGATATTGCATCCTTCATTTCTTGTATTATTTCATCATATTGTCCTCGACCCAATATTGTAGTTATAATTTCCCGTATGCCTATCAGAAAACGGCGTGCCTGCTCGTATTTTTTATCAGGATAAAGATCTGATGCCTTCTTTATTGTTTCTACAGCCTCACCCCAATCTCCCAACTGAGCCGCTTCAAGTGCATGATCATAAGCTTCCTTACTCAGAATTATCGAATGCAGCTCTTGTTTTAACGCCTGTCCCTCCTTCCAACGCCTTATCCCACCTTCCCCCACAATCTGAATGGCCTCTTCAATGTTCCGAAGTGCATCCTGGTAGTTTCCTGCCCGTTTGGCGGATTGGGCTTCACCGAGCCGCTCCCCTGCTTCTATGGGTAATAGGTCAAAGGGAACTTCTTTTCTTTGGGCAATGTAATCTTCGCAATCCTCTAATCGCTTGCGAGCTGTGGAATAATCTGAATATTCACGAAGGACTTCAATATATAAATCACGGGCTTTGGGAAATTGTCCGGAAAAGAAATAGCCATCAGCCTGATCCATTTTGCGGCGGGTGCTTTCATCCAGATCCTCGCGGCTAGTCTTCTTGGCTTCTAACAAAGGTGGAGGGACAGATCGGGAAGAAAGATATGATTCATCCTCGGTCGCTTGCTCATCCGGCGGGACCGATCCAAGCGGAGGGGTGTCTTCGCGTTCCCGTTCACCCGAAGGAGCACTCTGAGGCGGTGGAGGCGACTGCTTATCTCGCAAGGTCATAATCTCCAAAAGCATATCGTTCAAATCATCCTTAATATCTAAAGGAATATTTGGACCTTGCAAAAGAGCGTTAATTTCCTCCTCAAGTTCATCTGCCAAATCGTCGTCAAACACTGCTCCAAGAGTTTTTGCTTTTTCTCGAATTTCAACTATAGCAGGAGAATTTTTATCATCTGACGAAGGTGCTTGAGAAAGTGTGAATTCCAACTCCGATCCGAAAATTAATTTGCGTTTGGCTTCGGATACCTGAGAGAACAACTCCTCGACTGCCGATACTTCTTCTGCAGAAGCACTGCGGGCATATTTTCTTAGATCGCGCTCGAGTTTGTCCGCCAATGTTAGCGTAGGATTTTGCAGCAGTTGTTGGTAGCGATTGCGAAATTCAGCAATTTTGTCCATAACCTATCCGGAGAGTTTCATTCCACAATTAGTGCAGTAAAGAATACCCGATGGATGGTGAGTTCCACACCCTGGGCAAATAACCGAGTTGCCCCGATCGATGATCACGCCATCCCCCATCACCAGATTGCCGATCTGCGTCGGCTGAGGCGCGAGCTCAACCTGGATAGTACGCTCCTGGTCGTAAAAATGGAAATGCTTCGAATCGTAATCTGTCGTAAAGTTCAAACTGAAACGCAAGGTAATGTCCCCGCCGCTCCTGGGGATCACGTTCTGGAAGGTTACACGGCGGTTCTCGTTTGGCCCCAGGTCAAATGGCGCTTCAGGATATTTCGTGAATCCGGTCTTGAGCACTTCATGAGACAGGGTCAACCAGATATTTCGGGCAGTCTGGGATTGGGAGGTATTCCGAACACGCACATGGAGTACACCTGGGGTATTCTCCTGTAAATTGGGGTTTTCAGGGTTGAACTCGATCAAAGGCCCTTCGCGTAGTTGTAAGGCACGCCGGCGACAGGTATCGGCCTTTTCGCGATCGCGTACGTTTTCCCATTGTGCTTCGGCCTCCCTCAAAAGTCGATACTTATATTCCGCACCCGCAGCATCAGGAACAGCATCTTCGAAGACGCGTGCCGCCTCACGCGGCTGGCCGCGCCGAATGAGCGCATTGCCCTGATCTTCTGGCCCTAACAACTCTAACGGACCGTTCACAGTTTTCATAGCATCGAATTCGCTGGCTTCCAGAAAGATCAGTTCGACCACCGGTTTACCCGGTTCTTTGAAAGAGAAACTCTGGCCGTGCTCGAGGGGCAGGCCCTCAGGGTCATCAAAGGGATAGCCATTGACCAAGGTTTGAGCAACAGGATTGATCGTTCTCCCACCGTGGAACAATCGGTAGCATCCTGTACCGTCCCGGGCGATACGCGCCTGGAACTTATCGCAGATGCCCGCGGCCGGAGGAATAGCTACCAGGCGATCTTGTTCCAGGTATTGAACAAAATTGTGCTTTTTGCGCAACCACTTGCGCAAATCCGCGGGAGTATCGCCCTGCCCCAGAAAGATTTCTTCTCTTTCGGATATCTCACACACCGGCTTGGATTTACTGGGATATGAAACGAGCATCAGGCGAGGGTGATTAAGAAGAGCGCGTTCGCCAAACGATCCCAGAGCAGAGGGAACGTTATGATCAGGTTGTGGCCTATTGTCGTCGTTCATCGGCGCTTCTCCTTCAGGGGAGTGTGTTTCTTTCCAGGCAAAAGTCAGAGCCAGGCCAATAAAAGCGATCAAAAGGATGATCAACAATAGAGCTTGGAAAGGTGACCAATCTATCCCAATTATAGCAACACTTAAAGCACATGCAAAAATTATTGATACCAATAACGCTTGTCTGCTCGATAATCCGCCTAACCCCAGCGTCTCCAAAAGCGATTGAAGAAGCTCTATGAGAATCTTTATGATAAACTCTATGAATTTGTTCATGATCGATTCAATTGGAAATCTTGGGTTATTTGCAATACTAGGCCAACAACGAGGGCGAGAATAGCGGTTACAATTCCTATGCTAAACGTTTGATATATATAAGCAATTACAATTCCTGCTAAAATCGAAAAAATGCCAAAAGCCAGCCAGCTCCAGGCGCGTTGCTCAAGCCCTTTGGGAGGATGTTTCAACCAGAATCCAACTATACTCAACAATAACATGGCAACGACTTCCAGCCCAATCAGAGGAGATTGTCCCATCAAAACCGAAGAGCCATACACTCCTAAACGAATTTCGGCAAATTTGAACGTCAGAATAGAAACGATAGGCATGAAAAACCTGCCTGCCCCGGTGAGTAGATAACCCTGGGATAGGGCAGTAGCCGGTAGCAACGCCGGATTCAAGCCAAGCGGACTCACAAAACCCAACAAACATCCCAGAAACGCTTCCCATGTGCGCTTCGTCCCGATAATAAAAAAGCCAAAACTCAACAATGTCGAGACGACGAAAATAGGAAGGAGTTCCCCGGCGATCCTGCCGAAGTTCAACGCCAGGAACAAGAGCGCAATTCCCGTGAGCGCAAACATGACCAACCGTCCAATTACCTTGCTCCATTCTTCCGCTTTCAGTTTATCGGACAACCAAAGCAGTACACCTATCCCAGAGGCAGCCAGCAATCCTTTGAGAGCATTCGGCCACGATATTGCCTGAGGCAACGAAACAGGCAAGAATGCCAGCAGGCTGGCAATTCCACTGCCAACAGCCGCCCGAAAACCGTCGCTGCAAGGGTATCGCCCCCGTCGAAAGTATTTCAAAACCGGCACATCTCCGATTTGCAACCCTGCCAGGGTTCTTACCGGGGTGCTTCCCTCCCAGCCCATACGCAAGCCATCCAGAATCATCCTGGCGAGTTCGGGTTCATTCCGAAAGGGGCCGTTATAGGTCAACATTTCCTGTGCTCTAGTCAGCACTTCGCGCTCATATTCGGCTAGTTCATTTTCTTTATCCCGGATAACATCGCACACCTTGGGATCCAAAGGGTAGGCATAGCCGGTAAAAACAAAGAATAATGTCGCACAAAGACCAAACACATCGCGCCGTTGATAGTCTGCCGTGGGTTCAGGTAGCGAAAAACCTGGCGTGCCACCGGCCAGATTTATATCCAGATCATCATCGAAGCTGGTTCGGGCTGCGCCGAAGTCGATAACTCGTACCTGATGCCAATCCTTGCTGACTAGAAAGTGGCTGGGCTTCAAGTCCCCATGATAAACCTTGCGCTGGTGCAGCCGGTGAACAGCATCCACCATAGCAGCAACAAAATAAAGTCTATCTTCTTGTTCTTCAGGTAAGTCAAAATGACTCAAATCCTTCCAGGTTTGTTCGTCGCGATCACCCAACCATTCGGTGACCAGGTAGAAGTGTCCATCCTCCGGATCCGAAATCAGGAGCTGATTCTGTATTGGAGCTGCTGCCACATTCGAATGGCGAAGCTTCATCAAGGCGGCACGTTCTCGCTCCAAGAGCAAACGCCCACCATAATTCGAACGCCTGGAGCATTTTACGGCCACCATCTTGCCATTCTTCCTTTGGGCCATGGAAACCCGGGGGCGGATGATCGGCATAGGGAAAATCTGGTGCGATGCCACCGTGGTAGTTTCGCTACCGCGGATATGCTTCTCTAACCGGTAACGGTGTTTTCCGATCTTATAAGGGTCGCGTCCCTGGCGCTCACAGAAACTCTTGTAGATAGGCATTGATACCTCCTCGATGAAATCGCTTCACGGTAGCCGATATTGGATCCAGGCGCTTCCCAGCAGAGGACCTCCCTGGGCCATCCTCCCCAGGCAAAAGACGTTCATATCATCCAGAGGAATTGGTTTCCCGCGTTGCACCTTGACCCAATTGCCCTCTGTGAACATCCATATTTCATGGATGCCGATATTCTGTAGCCAGCAGCGAGCGCCATCCCATTCCAGGACAGCATGGCGCTCGCCTACCAGCGGGAAACGGCCGCGGTCTTCAAGCTGCCAGTCGCTGCTACGAGATTGGCCTATGATAAATGGTAAATGATCTACGAGCCTTGGTTCCCCCTCCATCGGAAGCAAATCCGCCCCCGCAAGCAACTGCAAGTAGGGCGGATCAGGCGGTGTAACCTGGCGTGCGGAAAAATCGACTTCCAACCTGCGCGCAGTCACAATTTCCGGTCGATCATGAAGACCGAATACCCATCTGGAAAATTTCTTCCAAATAGCCCCCAGGTCGAAGCCCCCATCATGAAGCACGTCTTCTGCTTCCCAACCTTCTTCAGCGATGATGATCCGAACAACCGTCAGGTGCGGAGGCGATGCCACTGGTGCGCCGCGGTCAATGTGGCTGCTCCAATGCTGGTAGATTTGTTGGGTCAGCCATACTTCGAACAAAGAACGCTTATCATCATCACTCATCCATTCCCACACCTGATCAGGGATGGATGGGTCTCCGGGCCTCAAAATCACTTCGATTGCCTGAGGAGGTAAATTCCCGATTGCAGGATATTCATCTAGTGCTCTCTTGATCTGGTGGAACAGGCGATAGCGATAATTCGCCTGGCCGTATTTGCGCTCCAAACGTAACAATTTCCTAGGCAGAGGTACCTGCTGAGGCTCGAAAGGATCATCCTCCGGCAGTATAATCGTCGGTTGCATGGTTTTCCTCCGGTAACTCGACTAACGTAAACACATTGCCACAAGCAACCAGTTGTTCCCCAGATAACAAGGGCTGTGGCTTCATATCCATATTCATATAGTGGAAAAAACGATCACGCCGGTTTCTGTTGTCTCCCGACCGCATCAGCACAGGGCTGCGATTACTCCAAACGATAAAATTCCAAGACTCATCTTCGAACCACAACACGACCCAGCCCTGTCGCTCGTTGATCCAGGCATGGAAAAGATGAATCAAGTTTTTTATCGGGCCAGGCGATTCGTCCAGTTTTGTCTTTTCATCAACGATCCAGTAGCGCTCCTCAGGGTCCAATTCATGAAACCAACTGTAACGTCGTAAATCCAGGTTCTGGATATATTCGTCCTGAAAAAGAACCCAGCGGGATTTTTGGGGTTTCTCCGGTAAAGCCCTTTCCCGTGAAGGTGGAGGCGTTGGAAGTTCCTTGAGGGCATCCTGATTAAGCGCCAGGAGCCTGTAGGTACGCCAGAGACGCAACCCGCGCCACGGGAACCAGGCAAGATAGGTGATTCCATCAGAGATACGATATTTCTCACAGTCGGCATAAATGGCCTCGGCAAGTCGGCGAACTTTAGGGATATAAAATATCGCCGCTACCAACCCCAACCCCAGGATAGTCAAACCGATCCACACACTTTCGTTCATAGCCACTCCTCTTTGCTTCGACCAAATTACGGTTTAGGGCAATCGGCGGCCTTGAAATCCGTGGCGCGTACCCAACCGACGATTTGTGTACCGGCATAATCGTAGCGGATCTGGAACCACTCGGGACTGATGTCAACGACTTTGATCTGCACATCGGTGTTGACGCTCAGATACTGAGTTTGGTTGCCGCCCGGGCCGTCGTAGATATATAATGCCCCGCGGTCGAAGAAGCCAAAACAGAGTTGCTCCGGTGTTGGCGTGAACGTGGGCGTTGGCGGAATGGGCGTTGCTGTGCTGGTTGACGTGGCGGTCGGTGTGAAGGTATATGTTGCCGTCGGTGTATCGGTGGCTGTAGCGGTGGGTGTTTCGGTAGGTGTGAGCGTTGGCGTTGGCGTAGGCGCAATCGCCCCCATCGCTAGCGGCCATAATTGGATAATTATGGCAATCACGGCGACTCCGACAACAATATATAACAGCGTCATCAACGCATTTCGCCACTTGAGGAGGCTTTCTACATCACGAACCGCATCTTGAAATTCAGCAATGCGTGGATAATCCCTCTGCCACTTACGGGCGCGCTGAAGTTCCTCAGCGATATTCGTCATGCGAGAGAAGATCAAACGACCGCGGCGGCGGTTGTACTGATCAACTTCGTCCTGAAGTGTCCGCAAATCATTAAATACACTTTGTGCATCTCGCTGCAACCTATTGACCTCCTGATCAGCTGGGTCGATTAAAAGCCAATCAGTCGCCAGATCTACAGCTTTCTGGGCATTGCGTTGTGCTTCGCTCAGGGTGGCAGTTTTTTCGGGGTTTGCATCTGCTAACAAACTCTTCAGTTGTTGGATCACCCCCAGACGTGAGGCTTGGCGGGCATTTCTTATGACTGCATCCTGGGCAGAGGTTTTGACCATCACCCAATCTGGCGGTGCTTCAAGCAAAGTAATTTCCTCAAGCGCATCCTTTGTGCTTTGAATAACTTCAGTCGCCGAACCACGTGTTTTTTGTGCGGCCAATACCCTCTGTAGATCATTGAGAAAATCGGATGCACGTTCAAACTTGGGCAACGGGGATAATGCCAAAGCACCCTGACACTTTTCAATGGCTGTACTCCAATCGCCTCTTTGCGCAGCAGTCAATGCATTCGAATACGTATCTTCAGCTAGAATCACTTGTTATAGCTCTTGTTTTAACGCCTGTCCCTCCTTCCAACGCCTTATCCCACCTTCCCCCA
>CAZCPP010000043.1:7343-17456 GCA_964500655.1 uncultured Anaerolineaceae bacterium
TGGGTAATAGGTCAAAGGGAACTTCTTTTCTTTGGGCAATGTAATCTTCGCAATCATCCAATCGCTCGCGGGCTGTGGAATAATCTGAATATTCGCGTAGAACTTCAATATATAAATCACGGGCTTTGGGAAATTGTCCAGAGAAGAAATAGCCATCGGCCTGATCCATTATGCGGCGATAACTTTCTTCGAGATCCTCTCGACTGGTACCTCTATCTTCTCTCAGGGGTAGAGGAACGGCTCTGGAGTAAGGTTCATCTCGAGGGGGAGGCTCTGATGTCGTCTCGGCCGTTTGTTCATGCGGCGGCGGAGGCCCTGGAGGAGACACATCTCTGTACTCTTGTTCACCCGCGGGGCCAGTCCGCGGCGGTCGAGGGGAGTGCTCATCTCTCAAAACCAGAATATCCAAGAGTATGTCGTCCAGGACGTCCTTTTCCTCCAAAGATATATCTGGATCCTTAATAAGCTGATTGATTTCTGCTTCCAGATCATCCGCCAACTCTTTGGTAAACACATTTGTTAGAATTTCAAATTCCTTTCTGATATCAGCGATATTGCTCATGATAAACCTCCTCTGAATTATGGAAAAACACTTTCATCTAACATGCGTTCAATCTTGGATTTGATGCGCCTGACCTCTTGGGTATATATACCTGCTGTCATGTCGGCTTTGCTGAGTTCGCGTTGGGCCTCTAGCAAGGCAAAATGAGCATCGCGCGCCTTGGCGACGGCTTTGTGTAAAGCGCGTAATGCTGCTCCGTCAGACCAAATCTCTCGGCAGATCCGGACACGTTCAAGCAACTGATCTGCTGTCTCGATATTCCCCGCGCAACCATCTTCAATTAATTTGACAATTTCAGAGCCAAGTCTCCGCCTCACACCGGGCTTGATATCAGGCTGGTTAGGGACGAAATCACTATCCATAATCAACTTGCCTGTAAGGATAGGATAAAAGAATTTCCATATACAAGCCCGGATATCTTCCAATACATTTGCAGAAATTTGCTCAAGCGTAAGCGATTCCCCAGGAATATCTCTGCGATCTAGATATACCGCCAAATTTAAATCGATAGCACGCAAATTCCATCCATCCCAGTAAGCATGTTCCAATTTGTAATCCTTATACCCTATCTTTTGCTCGTGAATACTAACCAACCACTCAGCCTGACTCTTAAATAGCTGAAGCGCTTCAGGAATTGGAAGCGGACGAGCCTTCCGATCCTGGAAGTTCAGGTTTTGATTCAAAAAAGCATCTCGTTTGACTAGCCGGCGTAGACTGTGATAACGCTCCGGCTTCTCAACTAACTCCAATAATAGGAAAGGTAACATGTCCTGTTCGCGTATATCTGTTTCATTAGGAGCAATCTCGAAATCTTTATGCTCGTCCAGGCTAAAAAGAATACCCTGACCAGCGCTAAAACAGGTTTTCCTAAATGCCTGCTCGTGGGGGGTGTTATTTTCACAACGGGGAATCTCTGCAGACGGTTTCAGATAACCAAAGCCCTTCAAGGGAGTCAGGAAAGGGTTTCCTTCCAAAAGCAATAACAGCCTAGACTCATGATAGAACATATTGAACACCTGCTGCCATTTCTCCAGATGGCGGCTTTGCATAATCTTCAACGCCACCGGGGTGGGATCCTCTTCACCGGGAAGTTGCACGACGGCGGAAAGCACCCGCGCCCAATTGCCCGGCGCATCACGGTCAATAGGCTCACCGATGCTAAATGTTGGCGTGTTGAATTCAAATGGTTGCATATTCCACTCCTATAAGAACATGTGACTCACTTCGGTAACATTCCAGCCTTCAATTTTCGAATTTCTACAAAAATAATTCCACCGGACGGTTCCGCCCAAAGCCCAATGCGAATCGGATGTTGAGAAATTGGAATGACAGAATCGCTCTCGACACCATTTAGAAACAAATGAGCTCCATCCTCACGGAACTCCACCCGTAAAAGTATCGAAGGCATATACGGGTAGCAAGAATCGTTACCTGAACGTGCGAATTCGATATTTTCTTCAGCTACCCACGAATGCCTTTCGGGATCAAAATGAAAGAATTTCCCATTATGGTCGTTCAAATACATGGGCAACGAAACAGCATAAACCCACCAATCAGGCACATGTTTCTCTTCTTCACCTGAAGCAACGATTTCTTCTGAAGTGGTAAATGCCAGACCAAAATAACCTTCGCTGTTAGTGTTCGGTATTGAAGCTACACAGACTTCTACTGAATAAAGATCATGATCCTTACTTTGATACCGGATCCATTCTTCAAGAAGCGGAGTCAGATCTTCTAGAAGTGTTGTAGAAACTCTAAAGAGATAACTGGAACCATCTTCCCCTGTGTAATAATATCCATGCAATTCGTTATTTACCGGATTGGAACGCTCAATAATCCTAAAGTCTATTTCTTTTACGTTTTCCGGTTTTTGCAAAGTTGGTACCGGGGGAATCGTTGGGGTTTGGGTAGCTGTCTCAGTAGGGGGCAGGGTAGCTGTTTCAGTAGGGATTTGTGTAATAGTTGCCGTATGCGTGGCCGAGGGGGATATTGTGGGCGCATCTGAAGGTAGAGGCAAGGGCGTGGATGTCAGCGTGGGAGTATACATGAACGTAGGGGGCAGCGAAGGGGAAGCAGGCGCTGTCATTTGCGCTGCAAGAGCGATTTGTGTCTGCGTATTCTGCGTATCGTTCGCTTCGATTGTTGCCTTTAACGTGTTCTCAACACTTTGTATATTCCTAATCCAAATCACCCCCCAAACGACCGCCAGACACAAAACGGCCAACACTATGCTACACGCGACAGGAATTCCTATCCCAAGCCCTTGCGTCAAACCTCGAGATTTAGGAATGCTCACCGGCTGTGGTGCAGTTCTACCCTGCAAACCTGCCTGAGTCGAGCTTGCCGCTGATGATTTCGGAGGACTCACCGACTTTGGTTCAGTTGTTCCGAGCCTGATCTTGCGGCGTAAACGCCAGGCGTCGAACCAGGAAATATGGTACTGTTTTAGTTGGAAACCTTTGACATCTTCCCACGCTGTGTCCGGCTCGCCCAGGAGCGCTCCCAGGGCGCACCAATATGGGGCCAGCGGCGAGGTCGTGTTGCGATGCTCTCGATAATGGTTTCCAGCAAAGCTTTGCTGGCGGTTTTTCACTTCCTGAAATGCGGTCAATAGCTCCTTTGCTTCCCCCTGAAGCTCCTCTCTCATACAATTAATGAGAACATCTGAACCTTCAAGAGCGCCCGCTTGTATCGAATCCCCGAATCTCGTCATGATGTTGATGCCATAGCGCTCCAGGTTATAGCCGGCCATGTAGCGGGGACTCACTCCTTCATTTCCGACCATCGCCGACAGGGCATACCAATGCTGTCGAAATTGTTCTTTTGGAATTTGTGGTTTATAACTGGCGATTTGGGGGGGGCGACGGTGTTTATAAGCATTTTTTACTTCCTTGAAAGCCTCAACCAGCTTTCTGGCTTCAGGGATCAGCTCATCAGGCAACCGATCCACCAACTTTTCAGCCGGTGCCGTCGAGCCGTTGCGCAGGTATTTGTGAAACTTCAGCAGAGTCTCGTTTTGCTCATCGCTCACCGTCTTTGGCGCGGGTTTTGTGGAACTCTTGTCCACATGATCGGGTTGTTCAGGCTGTGCTGATTTTTCGTCTCCATCTTGCTTATCAGTTTTCTCGCTTTGATAAGCATCCGAACCTGGTAACCAGGGAGCTTTGCCCCCCATGATACTCTCTGGATCGCGTGCTTCCGTATAACTCCTAATCACTTTCTTATCTTTTTCACTCATTATTGCTCACCTTTTAGCCATCAATTCCATTTCAAGTAATACATTATGGAAAATCCACAATCCGTCTCGATGGGGATCCAAGGCACAAGCCCGTCGAATTAACTTCCGCATACTAAGAATATGAATCACAAGAGAAGGTATTCTCTCTTCAGTAGACCATTTGCGGCTGGTTTCTTCGACCAGATCTATTATTCTGAGCAAATCATCTTCTAACCGCATAAGGTTGGATTGAATTTCTTCCTGTGTGGAACTGTCATGCCACCTAAACCCATCATGGACGGCTTCCCCGATCAGCGCATTCAATTTTCGAACCACATCCAACAACGTTGAGTAAATTTCAGCTAATTCTGATAAGCCCCCCTCAATGGGAGATGACCACTGGGATGAAATTTCACCAGAGTCTTCTGAGCCTAAAGCATCCACAAAATTGTTATTAACTTCTAAGAATCTAAGCACTTTATCATTCGCAGCAGCCTGGACATCGCCTATACCCGCATTCTCAGCCTCATCACGTTTTTTTCGATAAAACTCTCTGCATGCATTTGTAACTTCCCAGGCGGTTTCTACCCGCGTTTTGATGAAATATGTTTGTATCGGCCCCCATGCTGCAATCAAAGATTCCTCAGCTTGAAGTTTTGAGGGTGCAAAGTAACGCCCCATGCGAATTCGTAATAACGCAAAATTCTCTCTGACCTCGCCGATGGTCTCTTCTGACGGTTCAAATGTCAATAGCCCTCTGACTACTTCCATTAGCAGATAGATAACAATCTTTTTGCCATCCAATTCTGGTTCAAAGTTGTAGAAAGCAAGTAACCCTCTAGCAATACGCGCCTGCATGGCAAGTTGCTCATCCCCATAGCTATCCGCCAATTGAGCGATCTTTTCACACTCTCCATACGCTTCGCGGTACTTCCCCAACTCCAGCAGCTTAGCAGCTTTTTCTACCAGGGTGCGCAATTCATTCCACTCTGCCAATATCTTTTCCTTTTCTTTTGACAGCTTTTGCCTCAAAATACGAGAGATCTCCATCTCTGTCTCCTGGGGAGACACTCGCCCGGTATAGAGCTTCTGTAGCAGATCGGCGGTGGTTTCTGAATATCCCGTTTTTCCTTTGCTGAGGTATTCTGCCCCTTCGGCCACATCTTTACGCACAATCTGGATGACCAACTTTCGCAAATCAGCATAATCTGTATCCAAACTCCTTCCTCCTTCTTTCCCTTCCGCAACTGGGATGGCATTGGCCCAGTCAATAAACGTCAATTGGTGTCTATCGGCATCCCAATAGATGTGTTTGAGCTGCACATCGTTATAAAGTCGTCCGGCAGCCTCTGCCGCAAGTAGCACCCGCAAAGCTCCCAGTAAGATACGCAACACTGTCGCCTCCGCCCGTACACGGCAATTCGGCATGACCGGCACTTCATTGACCGGCATGCCGGGTGCCTTTTCTGAGATTAGCACATAGCCTCGCCCAAGTACTTCCTGATGTACAACAGGGAAGGGCACAGCTGGGGTCACCATTTCATCGTTCTCCCAACGCTTTAATTTGTGAGTGACCGCCAGTAACGCATCAGCTTCGCGCCGAATTTCCTGGCTTGGTTTCTCCTTTTCGTCCGGTGCGAGATCGCCTCGCGTCTGCTTGAGCACATGCGTAGCGCGACCGGATGAACCTGCTACCCGGGCAGCGAAGGCCTCGCCCGATATCCCTTTACCGAGGCGATTTAGAATTTCGAAGCCGGCAACAATATCGTTAGAAATTGCATTATCGTTGGGACTCATCAACTCATTTCCTATGGTTCACTAACAACACTCACCAAGAACCTGGTAATACTGACATGGATCTTATCTGAGCCAATTGGTTCCGCCCACAGGCCAACCTGCATTGGGTGTGGGGAAGACTCGACCACTTGATCGCTTTCAACACCATCCAGGAACAAGTGCACCCCATCGGCCCGGTACTCTAGTCGAAGAAGCCGCGACGGGGCAAAGCGATAACAAGGCTCTATACCCGGATTGGCAAAATCGAGTGTTGCTTCATTTTGAGCGCGGCTCGCATCTGGCATCAATAACAGGAGTTTCCCGCTGACATCATTCAAATACATCGATATTGGAATGGTAAAGGCGCGCCACTCAGGGGAGTCAGAAGACCTCTCGGATGTAGTGAAGACCAGCCCAAAGTAGCCTTCGCCGCTCAAGTACTCACCACCCAGCGTTATTGCAGTGACACATACTTCCAGGGAGGCAATCGAATAATTATCCATTCCACGGGTTTCAGCCCAAACTTCAATCCGCTCGCTGAAATCTTCCAACCTGAATTCTTCGGCGGCAAAGTGATAGCTATCATCCGTAGTATAAAAACCCAGATGGTTAGTTTGATTGTACAAGTTGATATAGTCGTAGCTTCTCATGTCCAATAGCTGGATATTGTCGGGTGTAGGTGGCGTGCTAGACGATGATGCAAATTCAGCAGGGGATGGCGTGGGCGTCCTAGAGGGTTTCAGGGTCTCAGGTAGTATAGATGTGGGAGAAAGGGTAACCGTAGCGGACAACCTCTGGGTTGGGGACAAAGAAGGAGAAGGTGTTTTTATCTTCTGCGGGATTGCTAATGCGGGTTGGGTTTGGACGATTGTCTTGATTGTTACTGCAGTTTGAGTCTGTGCGTTGTGATTTATTGCATTAGTAGCCCAAATCCTACCCCCCACAACCAGGACACAAATGAAAATTAACACAACTATGACGCAACTAAATATTTTCGAGTATAGTTCCCGTCGAGAGCCATCGCGCTTGATTTTGCGCCGCAAACGTAAGGTCTCAAGTTTAGAAATTCCATAGCGCTCGAATTGGTATCCTTTTAGATCGTTCCATTTGGTATTCGGTTCTCCCAAGAGTGCGCCCAAGGCACACCAGTACGGAGCCAGTGTCGATGTAGAGCCAGCATGCTTGTGATAATAGTTTCTAGCAGCACCCTTTCTTCGCCTTTCTAATTCTCGAAACGCAGTTAACAAATCCTTTGCCTCATCTTGCAGTTCCTCACGCATGCATTTGATCAGAACATCTAACCCATCGAGCATACCCATCTTGATTGAATCACCGAAGCGGTCAAGGATGTTGATGCCATAACGCGCTAGATTATAGCCGGCTATGTGGCGGGGATCCACCCTTTTTCCCCCGATCATCGCTGCCAGAGCTAGCCAGTGATCCTCGAACTCAGTTATTTTGTGGCTCCGGTTTTCGCGTAGAAACCTTTCAGCACTAGCAAAATCCTCTTTTTTAACATAGGCTAGAGCTTCTACCAGTTTCCTTGCTTCAGGAATCAGATCATCCGGCAACTGGTTCACAAACGCTGCGGCAGGCGCCGTCGAGCCGTTGCGCAGGTGTTCGTGAAACTTGCGTAAAGCCTCGCCTTGCTGTGCTGAATACTGTTGCCTACTGTCCACGGGTAAAGTAGTAGGAGCGCGAGCCATTGCAAGATCAGAGAGCCTAGGCAAACTTTTCTTTCTGCTAGCGTTCACCTCGAGTGCTGTTTGTTCAGGCGGGTGCCTTCTCGGAAGCGGAGGCAGTACAGTGGGCTTCCAACCGCGTTCTAATCGCTCACGCAATCCCTGCGGCCCCGAAAGCCATTCTGCTTCTCCCAGGAAAGCCTCGAATTCTGCCCCCATCCCCCGCCAGCTATCCACGATACTGTGCTGGCCTCCCAATAGAGAATTAATATTAATGCGCCACTTATCGGCTGCTGAAACCTTTTGCCGGGCTTCCACCAACCACTTTCGATTAGGATCTAATTCCGAGGCTTCTAATAGCAATTGCTGAGTCACTGTCAAATCGCCGCGTATCCAGGCTGAGGCAGCTTTTTGTGAGAGATCATGGATTTTCTCTACCGTTGGCAACAACCCAGACAATAATGCTAAACTCTGTTCCGCCGAATCTTGGGATTGATTCACATTCTGCAATTTGTCAATTGCCGCTCGGAGATTTTTTAGCAGGAGTCCGTACACAAGGGACATTCCATTCAAGCCATCCTTTGGCTGCTTTTCCCAGTATCGAAGATGATCCCCTATTCTCGCAATATCTTTATCAAGTGAACCGCCATATTGCGTGGCCGTTTCCGGAACCCTTGCCTGCCCCAAGCCTTCAGCCCGAATTATTTTACTAATCTCACTAAACGAAAATTCAAGTTGAAATTTTATGGGCCTTCCACGAAGTTTGGTAGATATTTGGTTCCTTGTCTTCTGCAGATGCCTTCGCAATACTTGTGCAATTCCTCGTTCTGCCTCCTGGGGAGATAATCGCCCGGTATAGAACTTCTGCAACAGGTCGGTCGTGGTTTCTGAATATCCCGTTTCTCTTTTACCGAGATAATTCGCCCCATCAGCAACATCTTCACGCACGATCTGGATAACCAGTTTTCGCAAGTCGGCATAGTCGATATCAAAATTCCTCCCTTTTTCCCTCCCATCTTCGACAGTGAGCGCATTGGCCCAATCAATGACCGTCAATTGGCGTTTGTCGGCATCCCAATAGATGTGTTCCAGCTTAATATTGTTATAGAGACGCCCAGCAGCCTCGGCTGCCAGCAGCACCTGCAAAGCCCCCAGCAAGATGCGCAAGACGGTACTCTCCATCCTTACGCGGCGATTCGGCAGGACTGGCACTTCACCCACCGGTACCCCGGGTGCTTTGTCGAAGATCAAAACATAGCCCCGCCCTGGCATTTCCTGATGCACAACCGGGAAGGGCACAGCCGGGATAACAAATTCATCGTTCTCCCAACGCTTTAATTTCCGGGAGACCTCTAGTAACGTCTCAGCTTCACACTGTATTTCCCGGCTTTGTTTCTCCTTTTCATCCGATGAGAGGTCACTGCCCGGTTGCCTGAGAACATGCGTTGCACGATCGGATGAGCCTTCTACTCGGGCATTGAAGGCTTCGCCAGAAACTCCTTTCCCCAAACGATTAAGGATTTCGAAACCGGCGATGACTTCCTTGTGTGAATGTCGACCGTTGGAAACCATTTGTCATCTATCCAGGTGGGATAGCCAAATAGCGCACGAATGTAACCGCTTATCCGTGTTATATTCGTATGTTGCTTACCTTGAGGTTTACGTTAACCTCAGTTCACAAATTTATACTGGTTTTTTATCTGGGTGATTCTCCCCCATAGTGTTGGTAGCAATGATGTTTATGGGGTACTTTAGTCCTAATTTTATCGGTATAAATTCTGTTGTCAAGTACAAAATGTCATATTCTGACACAAAATGAACAGATTACGGAGACAAACAAGAACAACTGAGACCAATGCGATAACTTGTAACCTGCCTCCCCAAGAGCCACTCATCTACTCATATCATCATTCTGCCGTATCATCCATCGGCTCCTGGTGCGTCTCTTGTACACTAAATTCTCCCTCAAGCCATTTATCGAGTGCCCTGCGAGGGACTCGCCAACTTCCCCCAACTTTCCGCCCAGGGATTTGCCCAGTTTCCAGCAGCTTATACACTGTAGATTGCGCTAAGCGGAGATATTCTGATGTTTCGACAACTGTCATAGGTTTTTGTGAATCCATGGCTATAGCTCCTTTCTATTATTACTATCCCCTTTCAGAGCTGATTTCTTACATCCATTGTGTGATCTTTGCTCCCTTTTACCAAACATCCGGTAGAAAATGCCTGAAGTAGCCCCAACAAATCTTCCCTTAAATGCGAAAAGCCCCTGATTCATACAATCCAGGGGCTTTTCGCTAGGTGTTAAAACAACGCCAATTGTGCTTCAGGAACGTGGTGTCGCCGGCGTGAACGGCGCTCTAGCTTGCCAGAAGGAACATTTTGTCGCAGCCACTCATCCATCGTGATGGCAACTTCGCTTTCCTGGTCGACGGGAATCATTTGCTCGAGTTCAGGCTCAGGCGGGATCACCCACTGGTGATCGATCCCGGCCAAGGTGAGTTCCGGAACCAGGATATCTGTGGTTTTCTGCATTGTGATCGCATCCTTCAAAGCACTCAATAAATCTAGATTTTCATCCATGCCTGCATCCCCTAGACCGGACTGGACAAAATTGCCATATACGCTCTTTGCCCAACTGATCTTTCGAGCAATCACTGGCCAGGCATAACTTTCCAGATTACCTTCATAAATCAGCGAAATCACTTTTACAGGCCGGCTTTGCCGCAACCGCCAGACACGCGCAATCGCCTGGGCTAAACTGATCACCTTATAGATCGCCTCGTAGACCACCACAGTCTGGAAGCTCAGCAGATCGAGACCCGTCTCCACCGCTTTGGGATGGGTGATGAGCACGTCCATCTGGTGGGCTTGCC
>CAZCPP010000044.1:0-17428 GCA_964500655.1 uncultured Anaerolineaceae bacterium
GATCAACGCCATATGTGGGGCGATTACAAGGACTGGAGAAAAGCTAGGTGTATCAACACCAGTCAACCGAGTATGCTGGCAACTGATACATGCCAGTTTACCAACAAAGGGACCTGTGCTATAAAAATGGTAAGATTATAAAAAATCCTATACTATTACGGAGGCACAATGCACGGCAATTCGCATAAGTGGCTTTTGATCTTACCGTTAATCGTTCTTCTTACTTTCCCCTTTCCTGTCAACGCGCAGGAACAGGTTGCGCTAGATACTGTTACTGTTCAGCTATGGCCAGAATTCGATCAGCCGGCAATGCTGGTCATCTATGATTTCACCCTGGCTGAAGGTACACCTTTACCGATAAACGTAGCTTTGCGCATACCTACAGAAGCGACCCTGATCGCAGTAGCCTATGCACCGCCTGGCAGCAACTTGCTCAACGCTCCCTCAGAGGAGCCATATATAGAGGGTGACTGGCAGGTGGTTACTTTAAAGGTAGATACAGAAGCCACATATCATATTGAATACTACTCACCATTATCTCTGGCTGGCTCAGAACGTAATTATGCTTATCTTTGGCCGGGAACTTATGAGGTTAATTCGTTTAATTTAAGTGTGAGAGTACCGGTAGATACGACCGAAATTTCAACCGATCCAACCATGACAGAATCCACGCCGGAAGGCAGTTTACAAGCCTATCTAAATTGGGCTACCAGCGATCTGGTAGCAGGTGAACAGGTCCCCATAACGCTAAACTACACCAAGACATCTAACAGGTTGAGCATGTCTGAACAGCCCCTTGAAACCGGGGCTGTAAATGAAAACACACTAGGTCGCGTTTCACTCAGCAATTATTTACCTTATATCTTGGGCGGTTTAGGTGTTTTATTAATATTCGCGGGAGGTCTTTATTTCTGGCAAACCAGTAAGAGTAAGCCTGAACCACGAAAACGACACCGCTCACGGTCGCATGACGACGGCGGTGAAGATGTCTACTGTCATCAATGTGGAAAACGGGCGCAATCCAGCGATCGATTCTGTCGCACCTGCGGGACACGTTTACGGAAGGAGACCTAAAATGCTTTTATGAGCTTTTTGGGTTTGAGTTGATGCAATTTCACTTTCACTCCTTCATTGTCATTTACTTTTTCTATGGCCTGGCCTTCTTCAGTATGGGATTGTTAGTCCTGCTGGAAGGAAACCGTGCATCGGATTTGCGTTTACGCAAAGCCTTACGACCTTTGGCTGGGTTCGGGATCGTACATGGCGTTCACGAATGGGTGGAAATGTTTGAGCAAATGGATCTTTTGATCGGGCACAACGAGCCCCTGATCCCAGAATTTGTTCGCTTGGCTCTATTGGCTGTTTCATTTGTCTCCTTAATTGCTTTTGGAACCTACCTGCTGGCTTACTCTGAATCTGCCCAACGGGTTATCACATTGGTTCCTCTCGGGTTAGAGGCCATCTGGGTATTCGGGTTGGTAACCTTCCGGGGGAGCTACCCTGCTGAAGAAATTTGGGTTGTTGCAGATGTGTGGACCCGTTACATACTGGCCATACCAGGTGGGCTGCTGGCAGCCATCGGTCTGGTAGCACAACAGCGCGCATTCCGGCGTTCGGGAATGATCCGGTTCGGGCAAGATGCGCTCTGGGCTGCAGTTGCCTTTGCCTGGTACGGAATTGCTGGGCAGTTTTTTGTAAAAGCAACCTCCTTTGGTCCCTCCAATATTGTCAACCAAGATCTTTTTATAGAAATATTTGGTTTCCCCGTTCAGCTGTTCCGGGCAGCAATGGCAATAGGCGTTGCGATTTTTGTAACTCGTTTTCTGCGTGCCTTTCAGATTGAATCTGATTTGAAAATCAAAGAACTGCAGGAAGCACGGCTTGAAGAAGCGCAGCAAAAAGAAGCGCTCAAAGGGGAACTCTATCGGCGCATTATTGAAGCTCAAGAGACAGAACGGCAACGCATTGCCCGTGATTTACATGACGAAACCGGCCAAGCCCTGACCGCTATTGGAATGGGTTTGCGAGGTATATCTACAAGGCTGAATAATGATCGCAATCGAGATCAAACCATCAACACCTTGAGAAACCTTGAATCTCTTACTGCCAACTCACTTCAAGAACTCCAACATTTAATTGCCGACTTGCGACCCTCTCATTTGGATGACCTTGGACTTTTGGCAACTATTCGCTGGTACATCAATGATGTCAAGGCACGATCCGACTTTGACATAGCAATAAAAATATCTGGCGAGGAAAAAACAATTTGCCCCGAATATGGCACCAGTATCTTTCGCATCCTGCAGGAAGCGGTAACCAATGTAATCAAACACGCGGGTGTTACCAAAGTACAGATTCACATCATCTTTGACCCAGAAGATGTTCGTATTGCTGTCGAAGACGATGGCTGTGGGTTTGACGTAGATCTAAGCAGGCAGAAAAAATCTTGGGGCTTGCTCGGAATGCAAGAACGCGCTACATTAATGGACGGGCAGTTATATCTCAATTCTGCCCCGGGTAGAGGTACTATGGTTGAAATCCTCATCCCGTATTGTCCAATCCATAAAGAGGCTGTACCATGACTATTCGCTTATTCTTGGTAGATGATCATGCCGTCGTCCGATCGGGATTGCGGATGCTGCTGGCGACAGAAGAAGACGTTGATATCATCGGGGAGGCAGGGACCGCTGCTGAAGCCCTCGCCGCTACAACAGACCTCAAGCCGGATGTCATTCTCATGGACATTGGTCTACCCGATAAATCTGGCATCGATGCCACACGGGATATAAAGGCGCAATTTCCAGAAGTAGCCATCGTAGCCCTGACAATTCACGAGGACGAAGAATACTTCTTTAAAATGCTGGAGGCCGGTGCATCAGGGTATGTACCCAAACGTGCTGCTCCTGAAGAATTGCTGACCGCTATCCGCACGGCAGCCAATGGTGAGGTTTATCTCTATCCGAGCATGGCAAAATTACTGGTCAAAGATTATCTCGCCACCGAACCCACGGAAAAGGGAAAAAATAACGGGAAAGACCTGACAGATCGCGAACAGGAAGTGTTGACCCATCTCGCTGAGGGTGAAAGTAACGAAGAGATCGCAAAGAAACTGGTCATCAGTCCTAAAACGGTAGCACGTCACCGTGAAAACATCATGCGCAAGCTAAATCTGCACTCTCGCGCCGAATTGGTTCGATATGCCATCCGCAAAGGAATCATTAAGGCATAAAAGTCAGATCTGGCATAATGCTTGAAGAAAAAAAGATGGTCTTTGGTAAATACAAAGGCCATCTTTTCATTATTATGGGGGAAAAACCCCATAATAAGAACTAAAACGTGGGGGAGACGTAGCAAAACACCCCACAAAGTATCTCCAATTGCACCACTAAAAGATGGGCTTCCCGCCGAATTTACTTCCCATACTACCCATCGCTACACTTAGAGTGAAAGCTCAAAAAGAAAGGAGAATGCAATGAACGCCACGGAATATGTTCTGGTCCTAACGATCATCCGACTGGTCGTCCCATTTGGGATCATTTTGATCTTGGGAGAACTAGTCAGGCGTCGCGAAGCGCAATACTGGCTAGATTCGTGAGGATGCGATGGATACCTTTACCCCTTTGCTGGCTGTCATCTCTGGGTTTGCGCTCAGGTTAGCCATCCCGATTGGCATCACAGCAATCGTAATCTACTTTCTGAAAAGCCTCGACGTGCGTTGGCAAGCAGAAGCTGAAGAAAAGCTTCTGCTACCAACTGTGGAAAAGCCGAAATGCTGGGAAACACATGGTTGCTCAGCTGAGAAGCGCGAAAGTTGTCCTAGCTATCAATCGGAACAGCCCTGTTGGCAAGCCTTTCGCGAAGAAAGTGGTTACTTGCAAGAGCGCTGTCTGGGATGCGTCGTATTTCAAAAGGCACCCATACCCGTCAATATATAAATTAACATTTCCTAGGAGATGCAACTATGTTTTCACGTATCGAACGATTAATGATCGCCTTGCTATTCGCTTTACTGGCAGCCGGTGTAACTTTGATGGCTGTGCAAGCGCAGGATGAAACTCCCCCAAAAGAACAATCGCTCAATTGCGCGGCCTGTCATACAGAATTCCAAACTAGTTGGATGAGTGGGCCGCACGGACATGCAGTCGATGATCCAGTCTTTGTGGAAGAATGGACCGCGCAAGGGAAACCAGGGGCCTGCCTTGTTTGCCACGTATCCGGTTATGACCCGGCGACAGCAACCTGGGAAGCAGATGGCGTCACCTGCGAAGCCTGCCATGGTGAAGCCCCGGTAGATCACCCGAAAAGCCCCATGCCAATTGATCATTCCACCGATCTATGCGGACGTTGTCACACAGACACACGTTTCGGCTGGCAGGAGTGGAAGGTCAGCACACATTACCAGCGTGGTATGGATTGCACCGTTTGCCATGACCCACATAGCGCAGCGCTTAAACAAGTGGCAAGTGCGAGAGGCTCAGTGCCCACTTATGAAGACGCATCGGAACTGTGCATCACTTGTCATAATGAATTCAGCATGGATTTCCCATATTCTACACATCATCAGCAAGGTATTGCCTGTGTGGATTGCCATGTCAATCATCTTGAAAATGAAGACCGCCCAACCCACAGCGTGCCAGATCACTCCTTTAACGCCAGCCTAAAATCGTGTAATACCTGTCACGCAGACCAGATGCATAAACCTGGTGAGGCTTTAAAAACCGAAACAAGTGAACCGGATGCACAAACATCTATTGAACAACAAAATGTCGAATTAGCGGCGGTAACTCCTGAACCCGGCCCGATCAGCCCGGTTGGTTTTGCAGGCTTGGCAGCTATGATCGGCCTGGCGGCTGGCATGGTCCTGGCCCCCTGGTTAGAGCGTTTCTATATGCGTGCCGTGAAGCACGATGTTGGTGAGGAGCCCACCGATGAGTGAAAAAAATATGAACCGACGTGACTTCTTGAAAGTTGCTGCAGTCGGCGCTGCCACCATCGCTGGTGCACGTGCGCTGGGTAGAGCGGAAGCATCCAGCGGCGGAGAAAAGGGACCGCACCAATGGGCGATGGTGATCGACCAGGCCAAATGCAAAGGTTGCGGACACTGCACCCTGGCTTGCCGCGCCCACAACAATGTCTCTCCAGATATATCCTGGAACGAGGTTTTGGAGGCTGGCAAGGTCGGAGGTTACCCAGTGTTCTTGCCGCGCCCATGTATGCACTGTGAAAAGGCTCCTTGTGTAGATGTTTGTATGGTAGGGGCTTCGTACTACCGTCCCGATGGCATCGTGATGATGGATTACGACAAGTGCATTGGCTGCCGGTACTGCGAAGTTGCTTGCCCTTATCAAGCTCGTTCCTTCAACTGGGAAAAATTCGAAGGCCCGAACCCGGCTGTTCCAGAGTGGGGGCAACCTGAAGTCGAGCGCCGTCCGCGTGGTGTCCCTGAAAAATGCTCCTTCTGTTACCAACGCATTGACCGCGGTATGGCTCTCGGGCTGATACCCGGTGTTGACCCAGATGCCACCCCGGCTTGCGTGGTTGCCTGCCCCACCGGTGCGCGCATCTTTGGAGATCTTAATAACCCCAAATCTGAAATCAGTAAGATCATCAATTCGAAGCAAACAGTCCGTTTGCGAGATGAGTTGGGAACCGCTCCGCGTGTCTATTACTTGCTGGCAGATGCTGAAGATTTTGAGGAGGCAGAATCATGATCGCAAAATTACGTGCCCGTCTCCCTAAACCCAGTCCCTGGCTGGTATGGTTGGCGTTCTTAGGCTTGTTCCTGATTGCTGGCGCAATCGCCGGTGTCTTGGTCCTGTGGAAAGGTTTATCCTTAACCAACCTGACAGATTATGTTCCCTGGGGTCTGTGGATAACAATTGACCTTTCTGCCATCGCGCTGGCTGCAGGCGCCTTTTCCCTTTGCGCAGCGGTATACCTGATTGGCTTGAAACGCTACCAACCAATTGCGCGTACGGCCACCTTTGTAGGCCTGATCGGCTACAGCATGGCCATGCTATGCTTGTTTATGGACATCGGCCGCCCCTTCAGATTCTGGCAAGCATTAATTTACTGGAACACGCACTCCCTGCTCTGGGAGGTAACCATGTGTGTCATCCTCTACTTCACTGTGCTGCTTCTGGAATCTATGCCGATCATTGCCAACTGGGAATGGTTGCGAACACGATATCCAAAGCTCACTGAAAAGATGAAGCATGTGCATCACTTCGCACCCTACCTGGCTATTGCAGGTCTATTTCTTTCCAGCTTGCATCAATCGTCCCTGGGTGCTGCCTACGGCGTGCTCAAGGCCAGGCCTTTCTGGTATAAGCCTGAGATGTCGGTCTTGTTCATGCTCTCGGCTATCGTGGGTGGCATTTCTCTGACGGTCTTTGCCTCGATGTTAGCCTCCCGCCTGACGACGAAAGCCAGAGTCAATGATAGTTTACTCGAAAGACTATCTCACTTCGTAGGTTGGGCGTTGGTGGCATATTTTTACTGGCGCTTCTGGGATACGCTTTCGATGACCTACACTTACGAACCTGGCCGGACCGAAGGCCTGCAACTGTTAACTTCCGGTCCACTGGCCTTCAACTTCTGGATCAGTGAGATGCTGCTGGGTATCGTGGTGCCAATGATCTTGCTGCTCAACCACAAGACACGCATCAACCCCTTCTGGCGCATGGCTGCTTTGCTGATGGTGGTTGGCGGCGTAGTGGCTTATCGTTGGGACATCAACCTTTCGGGGGCTCTGGTTGTGCTATCTTATCTGCCTGGCCAACCGACAGTCTCCTATGCCTCCTACACCCCATCTCTTGTGGAATGGGTAATTGGATTGGGTGTCATAGCTTTTGGTTTCCTGGCTTTCTCCTTGGGGGTACGCTATCTACGCGTGGTCGACCATCGTTTCACCGAAGAGGAACATGAAACAATCAAAGTGAGCACCACAGAAACAGTAACAATATAAAAGATTGGTAAGAAGCGAACAAGCCGTCTATAAACGAGACGGCTTGTTTTTATATCCACAAAGCGTGCTTAGTTTTCCGGTGCGCCTGCGTCGATCCAGGTCTTGATGATATCAAGCTCTCCATCCGAGAAGGTTGCAAAATGCTTTTCACTTTGTACTACAACCAGCAAGCTTCCAGCACTATCACCCTCAACTATGGCTTGGCCGCTGTCCCCGCCTGTCATGGTATTGGAATAAGTAGATAGGTCGAGACCTGCCTGTTGGGCAGAGCTGCCATGACAGGCTGCACATTTTGCCATAAAGAGTGGTCCTGCGTAGGAATCGAAGGTGGGATTATCCGAATCTAACGGTGTTTGTTCAACAGGAGCCGGAGTTGGTAATTGATCTTTCAGGATTTCGCGCAACGTGGGCGCATCGAAGCCTGCATAGGTATAAACACTGCCGTGACAGGCGCTGTTCGAGCAGAAGGAGGTGTTGCTTGTTCCCCCGGGATCTTCTATTGTATGACAGCTAGCACAACTTGTATTGAACACATCCCGGTGAAGTGCGATCCAATTCGGATTGAGATGTGATTCCGGCTCTGGACTACGACTGATCTCAATATCAGCTACGAAATCATCTTCTCCGGCTACCACCGGAATTGAATGACAGAGATTACATTCAAGACGAATAGCTTCATTATCTGCATTAAGATGTTGACCATCATGACATCGGAAACAGCCTGGAAAATCATTATGACCGATGTTATTTGGGTGCGTATTCCAATTTACTTCTTGTTCGGGGAAAACTGAATCAACATATATTTTTTGTAATTCTGCGACTGCATCTTGAACTTTGTCCTGACCGGTTGTGTAAAAATTTGGGAAGGTGTTCTTATAGTATGCATCCAACTCGGCGATGGAATCCATCGCTTCATCATGCTGGCTGTATTCCTCATAGAGAACCTCCACAGCCTGACGCCTAATATCGGGGATATCCGTGGATATTGCTCCCCGCGACATTGCGTTTTCGACTGATTGCTCTGGGCTATAGATTGTGTGAGAGATTCGGTTGTGACAGCTGATACAGTCCATTGTTCTCAGGTTGTCAGAGTTCACAGTAGTCAGATCAAAATCTGCTTCAACGTCCACAAATTCTTCTATGCTGCCATCTTCATTGGTCACCCGTATGTAGGGTATATCCTGGTCTAACTTGTCAGTTGAGTAAAATTGTACCTGGTTCTCAATATGCCAGTGAATGCCGCGCCCTAATCCAATACGTTTTGAGCCACCACCTGTTTTGAGAATCAAATAGATACTGTATGGAGAGTTATCTCCATTGGCATCATAGTGTGACTTTACACGCAAGCTATCATCAGAAAACTTTTCGGGAGAGTGGCACTGCTCACAAATTTCAGGTGCGGGTCGCATACCTTTTGCACGGATTGGGAATTCATAGGTGTTAAAGGTTACAGCGACGACATGCCGTATATCACCGGCTTTACGAAAAATCTGATTGCCGATGAATTCACGTCCGATATGGCACTCAACACAAGCCACACGTGCATGCGGCGAAACTTGATAAGCGGCATATTCCGGCGGCATGGTATGGCAGGTCGTTCCACAAAATGGCGGCGAGTTGGTGTAATCCCAAACGTATGCACCACCAACCAGCAAGGAAATTGTCACAACCCCTAAAATAGTATAGGGTAAAACCAATAACCAGCGTGATGCGTCACGCGGTGGAAAGAAGAAATTGCGGAGTTTTGTGCGAAACTTTGTCATTGTAAAAAATGCTCCTGTTTAGTTGTCTAAAGCGCCGGCAGCGATCCAATCCAGGATGAGTTGAATTTCTGTATCCGACATTTTTCCGGCAGGGGGCATGAGTGCTCCCTGAGTACCAGAGACTCGCTGAGCCAATACGCTGTTCACGCTATCGCCAGGGATAACAACTGCGCCACTATTTCCAGTGTTTATCACAGTTTGATAAGAAGTTGAATCCCAACCTCCCAGTGCTGTCTGTTGGTTATGGCAAGCCTGACACTGCGTCTGGAAAATAGGAGCTATCTGACCAGAATAACTAACCGAACCAGCACTTGTTTCTTCAGCATTGAAGGCTCGGATATATTGAACCAGTTGCGTGATCTGGTCGCTGGTGATGATATCGCCCCAGGCAATCATCGGTGTGGCCTCATGTCCATTATTGATCGTGTCGAACATAGTCTGATCGTCATACCGATCCTGGAAATCATCTGTATTCAATGCAGGGCCAAGACCGCCTTCTCCGTCTGGGCCATGGCAGCTTGCACATACGGATGCAAATACTTGAGATCCACTCAACGCCGGTTGCTCGGGTGCGCTGGGGGGAATCGAAACGATCTCTGGCGGAAATTCCACCGGCGGATTAGCCTCCCAGCTGCGAATAAAAGCCACAACGGTATCAACCTGCTCATCATCCAACGGACCACCGTTTGTATCACCGAACGGAGACATGCCAAAATCCGGTTGCCCCCGTGAAATAATATTTCGCAAAGTTACATCGTCGCGAGTTTTCAGGTATTCAGCCGAACTTATTGGCGCAATTACATCATCTGCTCGGGCAGGGTTGGGGCCGCCTTCCCCAAATTGCCCATGACAGCTTGCACAGTAATCAGTATAAAGCTGCGCGCCAGCAGCCGAACCTGTGCCTTTACTGGCATCAAACGTATGTGTTGTGAGCGCATTCAATTGTTCTGTAGTGAGAATATCGCCCCAGATCGGCATAGTCATGTGCGTTCCACCAGTGCTGATAATCTTGCGCGCAGTGTCTTTGTCCGGCGCAGGCGGAACATTGTCCCCATGGCAGCTTGCACAATGTTGACCGAACAGGCTTTCTCCGTCAGGTTCAGATATTGGATCTGTCACATAAGCAGCTAGTGTATCCAGGTCACTTTCGATCAAGGTGCCTTTCCAAGCCGGCATGGTCAAATGCTGCCCGCCTTCATTAATCAGAACTTGCAGCTCTTCTTCAGTTCCGCTAAAGGCAACGCCCTGCCCGTGGCAACCAGCGCAATTGACTGCGAACAGGCGCTGCCCATCAGGCGCTGCCAGGAAGTTCAATAGCGTATTCTGTTCTTCAGATGAAAGGGTAGTGCTCCATTCAGATACATCCAGGCCTTCATGATCAGAATAACTGGATCCTTCATCTATTACGCGCTGAATCTCTACCGGGTTGCCAACTGCCTGGACCATTTGCTCATGGCATGCTTCGCATTGTTGAACGTACAAAGCACTACCGTTCGGTGACAAAACAAAGCCTGCCAATTGATCAATTTCATCCGTGCTCAAATCACCCCCCCAGGCAGGCATACCTTCATGTGTACCTGAAGCGATGATTTGATGCAAATCTGTACCTGACGGTACGTCGATACTTGAGCCATGGCAATTGGCACAATTCGAAGCGTATAAAGCTGCTGCTTGATCCACAACTACCGCTTCTTGCGGCGGCGGTGCTTCAACAACAGATAAAATCGTGAGCACACCAACTCCAGCTACAATAAGAAGCGCTGCCACACTGGCACATAGGGACGATTGCGAAAGTGACGTTTGGGACTTTTATCGATAAAGGGCAAAAGCAACATCAAAACGATCAACAACCCAGGTAAAATAATTACTCCTAGCACTTCCAAATTACCAGGGAAATATTTGAGCAACTGGAAGAGGAAGAGGAAATACCATTCAGGTCGAGGGGTGTAATTTGTATCGCTGGGGTCAGCGCGCTCTTCAACAGGCGCACCTACAAAGTAAGCCAGTACAACCAGCGCCAGGAAAATCAACAGGGAAACGACTGCGTCTTTGAAAATGATATCCGGGAAAAAAGGTACACCCTTTTCCTTGGCTTTCTTATAGCCTTCAAAATATGATTTTTTCTCTTTTTCGTTCATGGCTTATTCATCCTTTTCCGGCACTGCAGAGATACCAATACGGATGACCAGATAAAGGTGGATACCTAGTAATGTCAGCAACGAAGCTGGCAGCACCCAAACATGCGTTCCATAAAAACGGGTTAACGTAACTGCCGACAATTCGCTGCCACCACGCGCTACGCGAAGCAACCATTCCCCAATTCCTGGCACTACGGCAATAATGCGTGTGCCTACTGTGGTTGCCCAATATGCTTTTTGATCCCAGGGAAGTAGATAACCTGTAAAACCGAAGCCAATTACAATCAGCAACAGAAATACGCCCGTGATCCAGGTGATTTCGCGCGGATATTTATACGCGCCCAGGAAGAATACTCGCAATAAATGTGCAACCGTGAGAACAACCATAGCGCTGGCACCCCAATGATGTAATCCACGAATAAACCAGCCCATTGGCAATTGCGTCGTGATGTACACCACACTGTCGTAGGCATGGGATGGATCCGGGACGTAGTAAATCGTCAGCAAAATACCCGTTATACCCTGAAGCATCGCAACAAAAAGCGTGGCACTACCGAGAGTATAAAACCAATTCACATGCGGAATCTTGCGCAGAAAAATAGTTTCCCATACTCCTCGCCACCCAAAGCGTTCATCTAACCAATTTCCAATACTTGCACCCATTTCAACCTCGTTTCATGAAGATAGTTCCATCCTCAACCTTATTCTCAAATTGGTCGAGGGGGCGGGGCGGTGGGCCATCTGCTACACTTCCGTCTTTTGCGAAAGAAGCATTGTGGCAAGGGCAAAAGAATCCCTCCTGCTCTGGAATCCAGCGTACTCTGCAGCCTAGATGGGTACAAATGTTGGACATGACAGCAAAATCCTGTCCATTTTCTGTCAGCACATAGACCGAAAATTTTTCTTCGGCGTTGATCCAACCCGTCTGGGTTTGGATAGTGGTTTTAAACAGTGTCGGAACGTTTAATTCCACCTTGCTGACAGCCCCCAATCGGATCCAATCTTCATCCCCTTTTTGTTGAGCCGGGCCAATAATATAGGGAATCGCTGGCAGGCCAATGGCACTGCCAATAAATCCCCCAATCGCTATGATCACTGTTCTCATGAAATCCCGGCGATTGACATGTTCGTCCTTAGATCTACTCATAAAAAACTACCTCCAATGGCAAATAGAGAGAAAGTTTAGCTTATCAAGCTACTGAAATCAATTACTACAAAAATTGTCGATGCCGATCAATGTTCTCCAAGTACAGCTCTGGCAAGTATCCATTCAAATTCAGAAAAGCTATCTTCACACTGTTAAAAATATGAAATGCGACTATGACGATTATCATTATACACAATAAAACCTGCATACATATTAATAGTTTTGTAAATAATAACGCATAGAGACAGCTCGTAAGAGCTGTCTCTACCAAAAGAGGGGAGTTTTTTGCGAACCCTTACTTTTCTAATGCTCCAGCATCAATCCATGCTTGTAACAGGCTGATTTCATCAGCTTCAAGTTGACCCGGATGCCCACCAGCCAGTTGCAGGGTCACCAAAAGACTGTTGGCTCCGTCCCCGGGAATCACTACAGAGCCGGATTGACCACCAGCGGTCAGATCGACATATGTGGACATGTTCAAACCACCCATTGCAGTCGGGCCATGGCAGCTACTGCATTTCTCTTGCACCAGCCCCTCAAGTTCACCTTCCCAGGCCGGACCAGTAGCAGGATCGCTCGCTTCAAGGGCTCCAGCATCAATCCAAGCCTGAATGATTGCCAGATCTTCCGGCGTAAACGTTCCCGGGTGACCGCCAGCAGCTTGCAATGCGTATAGCACGCTTTTAGCGCTATCGCCAGGAACCACAATTTCGCCATTCACCCCACCCGCCATGGTGTTGGCGTAGGTATCCAACGCCAGGCCGGTCATATTCGCGTCACTGTGGCAAACGCCGCACTGGGCTTGCATCAAGGGGGCCACCTCATCCCAGGCAGGGCTAGCAACGGGTTCAAGCGCATCTCCCGGCTGAGATTCCGGGGTAGCGGTAGGGGGCAAAGGGGTCGGTGTTGGAGGCTTGGTTGGGATCGGTGTCGGTGTCTGCGGCACATAGACCGCTATCTGCGTGGGCAACGGCGGCACAGTGGTTAATGCGGTCTCTTCCGAGTTGATGAATCCATAGACACCAGCCAGCATGATCCCTGTTAGCACCCCAGCAATTGGGTAGTAAACTTTCTGGCGTTTTATTCTAACTTCGGGAGGGACCGGGCGGTTGGCAATCCCGGCTTTGATATCGGCCAGTTCGAGCGGGTGCTCATGCAGCATCTCGTCTTCGCTCATCTCACCCGTCCACATAGACTTGTTAAAGGTACGGATATGCACGCCATACATATGCCAGATGATGATCGCCAGCACGGCCAGCACGGCCTCGCCGCCGTGGGCTGCCTTGGCAGCCGGAATCCAATCACCGGGCAGGATTTTGGCAGCTGTAATGGGATTCCACATCAGGAAACCGGTCAGCCCCATCACGAGCGCGCCCCACACGAAAGCCCAGTATTCCAGTTTTTCCTCGAAAGTGTAGCGCCCCATCTGTGGGAATTTCTTGGCCAGGCCGATGTTATGCATCAACGCCTGCCAACCATCCTTCACGTCTTGCAGGCTGGGCAGCATGCTCATCTTTTCGCGCAACACGAATACTTTGTAACCCGCCAGGATGATGTGCCAGGCTGTACCAAACATCATTATCGTTGCAGAGACGTGATGGATGGCACGCAGATTTTCGATGCCACCCAGCAGATCAACCAACCAGACGGAGATATCTGCCAGGGGGTAGCGCTGTGGCAAACCGGTCAAACCCAGGATGCCAAAGGACAGTAACATGATGATATGTTCAATGCGACGCGCCAAAGGAAAGCGCTGGTGCGAAGTAGTTTTTTTGCTCATTAGTGCGCTCCTTCTTTTTTGCGGGCAATGAAGCGACGGTAAATATCAGTTAGCACATACAAAACCATGCCGCCCAGTACTCCAGGGATCAGGATCTTATAGAACAGGTTGACGTAATATACCAGCGGGAAATTCTCAGGGCTGGCATCGTAATGGCTCATCCATGAGTCTGGGAAGTTGACGGTCGCATCTGGGTGACAACGCTGGCACTTGACCAATAGGTTTTCTTTGAGCGCAATACCCGCTTCGGGGTCATTTACAGGCTTGATGTCGTGGATACCGTGACAATCAGTACACACCGGTTTGTTGGTAGGCAGGTCTGGATCAGTCTTCTCAAACAAGGTTACGGTAGTGCCATGGAAATCGGCTACATACGTATCCAAAACGTTTGCCGAAATGTCATACTTTTCCATCAACTCAACATCCGAATGGCATTTTGCACACAGCAGCGGAGTTTCATTTCTGAATTGGGCTGTGGTCGGGTTCTGGATGTTATGCACACCATGGCAATCAATGCAGGTTGGTACATCCAGATTGCCTTCTTCCACTAATGCCGCACCATGTACTGTTTGCTTATATTCTGCATAAATCGCATTATGGCAACGGGCACAAGTTTCTGGAATAAATAAGTGAGCTTCTGCCAGGATCAAACCTGTATCCTTGTCTGTAATACGGGTTTGGGTATGCGGATTATGACAGTCTGTGCAAATAGCCGCATTCTCTTCACCACCCGCCAGGGCGGTTTGATGGACGCTGTCCAATACGCTGGTATAGCGTTCGAGGTGGCACTCCTTACAGATTGTGTAAAGCTCAAATTTTGCATCGCGCACCGTTTGAACGGCAAACTCCGGGTGCGGGATTTCAGCCATGGCCTGGTGACAATCTGCACAGGCGATTTCTTCCTGGTCATGCACGGCACTTCCGAATTTGTCCCCATCGATGAAGAGCGACAATTCCTCCCCGCTGGGGAAGGTTTTGAGCATAGTTTCATTCGAATGACAACCCAGGCAGGTCTCATTCGAAACTTCCCGGGACAGTGGGGCTGCATCCGCTGAACTGGTGGATAAGCTCATTAGAGCGGAGGCTACTAACACGATTCCGATCATTAGCATCCACAGCCTGCCAGCAAATCGCAGGGATTGGGGTGTTTGTCTCATTTACAATCTCCTGTGTTCTCCATAAATGCCTTTAACACCACGATGTATTGCGGTACGCGGGGCATGAGACTTTGAAATTTCATTATATCTACACAATGATCCACGGACAAGATTGGGTAGATTACAATTTCGATAGCTTATTTATAAGCATAAAATAAACTTATCCAAAACCAGCTTGGGTAATTGTACCCACATTCTAATGGGGCGTTCGCCCCATGGGTAGTGCATTTTATCACGATTCCAGTATGAATAGGATAACTCAGTGACAGTAAAGGGCGGACGCATACGCGTCCGCCCTTTATATTCATTTTGCATCCCCCAAAAAACAGCAATTTGCTTACGGGCGAGTGAAAGCACTCACGTCGCCACCCAGATCTGCAAGCGAATCGTACAGAATCTGAGTAACGAACTTGCCATTATGCACATAGGCACCCGGATCCTTCTTATAGTACTGATAGTTGTAGGCAGCCTTGAGAGATTTCGAATCAAAGTCACCATATTTATTGCCATAGTTGGCTTCATCCGGTGTTGCCTCACCATCACCATTGAGGTCAGCGAAGAAGTACGGGTAAGCATGCGATTCGTAGACAACCGGTGCGCCTGCAGCAGCAGCGTACGCCTTCAACTCAGCGTACAGGGCCTCGGCTAACGCATCAAGATCGCCGGCAACGGCTTCGAGATCGGCACTATCATGGCAGCCCTCGCAGGCTTCGACTTTCGCCTCAAGCGCATGCACGTCGTGGCAGTCCTGACACTTGTTCAGCGGGTGGGCTTCGAAGTAGCCAACATATTCTTTGCCGTCATACATATAACCACCCTGCACGTCAGAACCGTAGAGTGTGGCGCCAGCAGCAAAGTAGTGAATGTTCTGGAAGCCAAACTTACCAGCTGCAATCGCTTTATCCATAGAAACCTTGGAACTGCGACCCTGGTGGCAGGACAAGCACAGGTTACCTTCATCAGCGACAAATTTTCCATCGGCATCCTTGCCGCCAAAACTGACACTAGCACCGCTTGGGAAAGTTACAGAAGCAACTTCATAAAGCTCAGGCCAGGCTTCTTCGTTATGGCAGGTCGAGCACATAAAGCCATTGGCGATCTCGTTGGCGGTGTTATTGCCTTCATTTTCCAAGAATTGCGGTAAGCCAGTAGCACTATGGCACTTGGAACAATCCCACTCAACCTCACCATCCTCATCCCAGTGGCGGAAAGCTTCGGTATTGCCCGCGAAATGGCCAGCATCTTCACGTGCCAGGCCGCTTACATCACCGCCGACAGCTTCGATCGAATCAACCAGTAACTGGATGGTGTACTTGCCGCCATGCGCGAAATTACCGGGATCCTTGTAAGCCATCTGATAGTTGTAGGCCGCTTTGAGCAGGTTCGGGGTCCATGATTTGTATTGGTTCCCGTAATTGGCCTCATCCTCTTGTGCTTCACCATCTGCATTGGTGTCAGCAAAGAAGTATGGATAGCTGTGCGATTCGTAAACGATCGGGGAGCCAGCATTATCGGCAGCGTATGCCTGTAGTGCAGCATAGAGCTGTTCTTTCAGGCCTTCAATCTCGTAGTACACGCCTTCAGCAACGTCACCGTCACCATCATAGTCGGAAGCAGAGGAGACCATGCGAACTTCTTTCAGGTCTTCTACGCTGGCTACGCCATCGTGGCACATGGTACAGCTTTCAACCTTGACCTCAAGCGTGTGCGGGTCGTGGCAGCCAGTGCAGCTATCATAGCCTTCAACGTGGCGGAACTTGGCATCGTAAGCCTTGCCGTCGAACTGGTAACCACCTAGCGCAACGCCACCATACAGCGTAGCAGCAGCTGGGTAATAATGAATATTGGCAAAGCCAAGCGTCTCTTCCTCACCATCAACTTCGACGGGGGCCGGGACAGCATCAGGATCAATATCCTCACCAAAGACAGCAATGCGCTCATCAACACTGACCTTGGACTCGCGACCCTGGTGGCATTCCATACAGCGGCTATCGTCGCCAGCATCTACGGTCACGCCTGAAGGGAAGGTCACTTCGGTCTTGCTTAGCGTAACAGGATTGTGGCAGGCCGCACATTCAATGCCGTAAACATCGGCAGCTGGCACAGCGGCGTCCACTTTGCCAGCTTCTGAACCATCTGCGCCCAGAAAATCTTCATAACCCTGAGTGCTGTGGCACTTGGCACAGGCTGTAGAAACTTCTGCAGGGTCATCTTCGTCCCAATGACGGAACGGTTCGGTATCCGAAGCGTTGTGCGCGGAGCCTTCCCACATGGCCAGATATGGGACTGCCACTTCAGGGCGCATCGGTACTTCTGGGGGTTCGGGTGCTTCGGTCTCGGTAGCGCCGTTGCAAGCCGCTAAAAGGACAGCGACCAACAGCAGGCTTCCGATCAAAACAAGCATTCTCTTAATAGACATAGGTCAGGACTTTGCCCGTTTAGGTTGAATAACAGGCTGAATCGACAAGGGAAAAGA
>CAZCPP010000045.1:0-17223 GCA_964500655.1 uncultured Anaerolineaceae bacterium
GTTTGCACTACTGATGGTCGGCATAGCAGCGGTCGCAGCACTGGAGCAGTTTGTGCCAATCACACCCAAAATGGTCGGATCAGCAGAAACTTTGGTGGCTGCGGTCTGGCCACCCTCAGCAGAGCACAGTGAATCTTCACCGCTCAACTGAATGGAATGGCCGAGCAATTCGCCACCACGATCATCAATGGCAATTTCGATTGCGCCCACGGAGTCTTCACCTAAGAATGCGGTTGCGCCGGAAATGGTCAACATATAAGCAATGTGAACTGGTTCATCTGGAGCAATATCAACACAACCAAGAGCGTCGGTGCATTCAAAAGTCGCGCCGCAGGCTGTGAGCAGGATGCTGGCAACAAGAAGTGCTGCAAGCAAAGCAAACAAACGTTTGGACATTTCTTCCTCCTCCGAAAGAATGAGTAACTAAGATACCCGGTTTTCGGGCTAGATACAATTAGCAGACAAAGCTTTTAGTGTCAGCATCACCTCCTTGTAATTTTGATTTTTCTTACTAATACAAAGCCGAAAATGTGTGTTTTAATCCATTCCGGCCTTTCTAAATAACACCAACCACTCATAATAGTGTCGTAGTATACCAAATATTTTTCTTGTATAAACAATCTTTGCCAATAATCTTGCAACATTTAATAATGATCACTTATCCTCTTGAGGTGTGTAAAGCAACTGATCTCGAATACGCAAGTCTGTATTGCGGATCTTCATTGCCAGATCAGCTGCTAGATTATACATTAATCGATAACCCAGTTGAGGATAAGTTTCACAAAGCATGATAATTTTATCACGTGAAATTACAAGTAAATGTGTTTCTTTCTGAGCAGCGCGTGCTGATGCAGATCTAAGCCCTTCGTCTACAAGTGCTATTTCACCGAAAGATTGACCTCGTTGCAGCTTGGCAATTGCAGATCCCGCTTGTTCATTATTACCTGACTTGTTACTTAGTGAAGGGTTGATTAGAATTTCCACTTCCCCTTGAGTAATTACATAAAGTTCCTTGCTACTGCTATTTTCCTTGAAAATAATTTCCCCATCTTGGAACATGACTTCTTGACACAGGTTCCCTACCATTTCAAGTTGAGTAGGAGTAAATTGATAGAAAATATCACTTTGCTTGAGATAATTTACGATGTTTCTCATACCAACGATCCCTCAAAAAGAAGTGTAGCATAAACATTTGTAATGCGCAACAGCATTTTTAATAATTCTACTTCGCAATATTTTGCTTGCATGTACCGAACCAACGTGCTATAATACCTTCGAAACCCCCGATTCTTTACAATCTCCTTAGAGTGCCCGATCCGTGTTTAGCCATTTTGCCTAGCCGGTTTGTGCGTAACCAATTTGAATAAATACCCACTTTCTCCCAATTTATAAACGTGAATTACCAGCCCACACACGGGGGCGCTGGTTTGTTTCAGATATTCTACCCACCATTATTTCAATATTGAGAAGAGGATATGAAGATACTCGAACTTGAAAACGAACCCCTGGTCAAATTACGTGCCATGGCCAAGGATCTTGATATAAAAAATGCCAATCGACTGAAAAAAGAAGCTTTAGCAATTCAGATACGCCAGGCAGAAGCTGAAAAAGAAGGTTTAGAGTTGCGCGGCGGTATTCTGGAAATTATGGGGGAAGGGATTGGATTCCTAAGGGCAGCCAACTATCGAATCAGTAATCAAGATGTATATGTTTCACAAGCACAACTAAGGCGTCACAAACTGAGATCAGGGGACCTGGTTATTGGCAATGTGCGTCCACCACGTGAATCTGAACGACATTTTGGATTGCTAAAAGTCGAATCGGTCAATGGCCTGGACCCGGAAGATGCTTCCCGACGACCTACTTTCGAAAAACTGACCCCGATATTCCCGGATCAACGCTTTGATCTTGAAACTGCTCGGGAACCTTACGCTCCTCGCCTGATAAATTTGATCGCCCCGATCGGACGTGGCCAACGCGGATTGATCGTTTCCCCTCCCAAAGCGGGTAAAACTACAATTCTCAAGCAAATCGCAAACGCGATCTCACAACAATATTCTGATATCCATTTGATGGTAGCCCTGATCGGCGAACGTCCTGAGGAAGTAACCGACATGGACCGCTCTGTTGATGCCGAAGTGATCGCCTCAACATTTGACGAACCAGTTACTGCGCACGTTCGCACAGCAGAAATCGCCTTAGACAGAGCCAAGAGATTGACAGAGATTGGCCGTGACGTGGTTATCCTGATGGACTCGATCACACGCCTGGCACGCGCTTACAACCTGGTGGTAAACCCCTCAGGACGTACCCTTTCGGGAGGTTTAGATCCCTCAGCGCTCTATCCACCCAAACGCTTCTTCGGCGCAGCCCGAAATATCGAAGACGGTGGCTCGCTAACCATCATCGCCACTTGCCTTGTAGACACCGGCTCACGTCTGGACGATGTTGTATATGAAGAATTCAAAGGCACCGGCAACATGGAATTGCTTCTCAGCCGCCGCTTACAGGAACGCCGTATCTTCCCTGCCTTGGACATCGAACGCTCGTCCACTCGCCGCGAAGACCTCTTGCTAGGACCCGACCTGCTTCAACGCGTCTGGTTAATGCGCCGTATGTTCATCCAAATGATCACACCGCAACCACAGGGTGCAGGTATGGATGCCGGGGTGGCAACCGAAGCCATTATCACACGTCTTGAAAAAGCCAAAGACAATATGGAATTTCTGGAGAATTTATCTCAAGACGCATGAAATCCTTAGAGTTTCTGAAACGAAATCGATTCAATATTATTAGTTGGTTTGTAACCATTCTGATCGTTGTCGGAATTGTAAGTGGTGGCATTTGGTATCAGGGTACAACCTCTGCCGCTGCGCTCGTCCCTGAACCGACTGCCCAGCCAGAAGAAAGTCCGTCTGAAGTGGCACTACCAGTCCCAGGATCTGAGAATGAAACCATAGCTGGCTTCAAAGCCATTAGTCGCAACATACAGCTTAAGACCAATATGCCTGAACGCCCACGTTATAAAATCGAAAAATACACAGTAGCTCGCGGCGACTCGGTTTTTGGCATATCTGAGAATTACAAGATCACACCAGAAACACTATTGTGGGCAAACTACGACTCGTTGCAGGACGATCCCCATAACTTAAAACCTGGTGTTTCATTAACTATTCCTCCAACCGATGGTATTTATTATCAATGGAAAGACGGCGATACACTTGAATCAGTCACAATCGAATATGAAGCAGAAGTTGATGATATTTTAGGCTGGCCTGGAAATGATATCGATTTAACTAACCCCAAAATTGACCCCGGTGCATGGGTAATGGTGCCGGGTGGTGAGCGTGAGTTTGTGCAATGGCTTATTCCTACTGTTGCAACAGGAAGTTCTGGCACGTCCAGCACCACTGGCAGTTCCTGCCCCGGGGGTGCAGTCGGCAGTGGTGCTTTTGTATGGCCTGCAGACAATCACTTCCTTTCGGGTAATGATTACTGGTCTGGTCACCTCGCAATTGATATTTCTGCCGATCAAGGAGCACCAATCTACGCAGCCGATGCTGGTGTCGTAACAATGGCGCAGGGTGGCGATAATTATGGTTATGGCAATGTTATCCAGATCGATCATGGCAATGGGTATTCGTCTTTGTATGCCCATCTCAGTGTCATTGGAGTAGGCACATGCGAGAGCGTGTACGCGGGCCAATGGATCGGCTCATCTGGTAGTACCGGTAATTCGCAAGGGGCACACCTGCATTTTGAAGTCCGGCAGGGTGGCGGTTTCATAAACCCCTGGTTTGTTCTTCCGTAATCTCATCGGGCACGAAAAATCGTGCCCTTTTATTTTGCATGAAATCTCAATATCGTAGCGCAATTGAAAAACTTCCATTAGGAAGCTTCCGCTATTATCACACCATCGGATCTACGAATGACGTGGCGCTCGAATGGGCATCTCAGGATGCACCAGATCTTTCCCTAATTATTGCGGACGAACAAACCAGCGGGCGCGGTCGAATGGATCGCCAATGGTTTACGCCCCCGAATTCCGCCTTGGCGATGAGCCTGATCTTGCGTCCAACTAGGATTGAATCTGCTCATCCTTCCCGGGCAACGGGACTGCTTGCGGTTTCTTTAACTAAATCTCTGATTGAGCTAGGTCTCAATCCCCAAATCAAGTGGCCAAACGATATTTTACTCACTGGTCGAAAAGTTGCTGGAATTTTGGTTGAATTGGTTTGGACTGGTACAGAATTAGATGCTCTTGTTCTTGGCATGGGTGTCAATGTTCTCAGTGCTTCTGTACTTCCATCAGATCAATTATTATTTCCTGCAACCTGTATTGAAGCGGAATTAAAGCGTCAAGTTGAACGGGCGGACTTACTAAAAGACATCCTCATCAACGTAACGAATTGGCGGTCCAAGCTAGGTACTGCTGAGTTTCTTAAAACATGGGAGGCGAATCTGGCTTTTCGCGGTCAGCAAGTTCAGGTCGAAGAAAGAAACGGGAAAACAATTACTGGTGAGATTATCGGATTGGAGCCTGACGGCAGCTTATGTCTGCGAAACATGCATGGGAAATCTGAAATAGTACACTTTGGGGAAGTTCACTTGCGTCCCGTAGCATGATATACTCTGGCCATGTTTGACAATTTACGTGATGACTCATCATCCTCCGTCTTTGACAAAGACGCTTCTGAACTGTTTCCTGTGGAGGAAGTAGAAAACATCCCAACAACATACTCTACAAATTCTCCGTCTAACAAGAACGGCAAGTTATTAGGGATGACGGCAATGCAACGCTTTATCATTGTTTTAATGCTGATGATTGCTGTATCTACTCTTGGAGCTATGTGCTTGCTGCTTACAGGGAAAATCGGCCTGGTATAAAAAAATGGGCGACCAATTGGTCGCCCATTTTTTATTTGAATACGGGGGGTTATCCAAAGATTTTTTAGTTTGTTAGATCAACTTCTGCTGCCCTTCATCTTTCTCATTCACTTCGATGTCAGCCCCAGCACGCTTCAATTCGTCGACCGCCATGCGGGCAACAGATGCAACGTAATCACCCTCTCGCAAGCGCATCAAACGGACACCCCGCGTTGCCCGACTCGAGATCTTTACGTCCTTTACCTTTAAGCGGATTGCAACTCCATGAGCTGATATCAGGGTCAGGTGGTCTCCTTGCTGCACTACGCGCGCTGAAGTAATTTTTCCGACAATTGGAATGGCTTTCTTGTCAATAGTCGCGATCCCCTGTGTAGCGCGTCCTTTTGTTGAATACTGTTCCAGGGGGGTTTGCTTACCAAATCCACCATCTGTAACGATTAATAACGAACCGCCCGGCTGAATTTTGGTCATGGTCGTAACCTGATCACCATCCGTCAATTTGATGCCATTAACCCCGGCGGCAGGACGCCCCATGGAACGGACCAGTTTTTCGTTAAAACGCAGGGCCTGCCCCATCTCAGTCACGATAATGATCTCGTCTTCGCCAGATGTTAACCGTGCCCAACCTAACTCATCGTCCTCGGCCAGGGACATGGCGATCAGGCCTGAGGGGCGTACTGAGGCGAATTCTTCCAGGTTCACGCGTTTAATTTTGCCTTTGGCAGTCATCATGGTGCAGTAACCGTGAGCGCTAAAATCCGAAACTGCGATGGTAGCAGTGATACGCTCACCGGGACTCAGAGCCAGCACATTTACTAACGGTATCCCCTTCCCCGTGCGGCCAGCATCCGGGATCTGGTAGACCTTTTCTGAATACACCTTTCCACGATCGGAGAAAAACAGCATGGTATTCAATGTGCGCGCAGAGGTAAGGGAAAGCACTTCATCTTCTTCTTTGGTGGTATGTCCCTTCACACCAACGCCACCACGACCTTGAGAGCGGAAAGCTTTTGATACTACCCGTTTGATGTAGCCACGCTCGGTCAGGCTGATGAGTACGGCTTCATCCTGCACCATATCTTCAATACGCAACTCGTCAGTTGCATCTGCAGCAATGTGAGTACGGCGATCATCACCATATTTCTCGGCCAACTCATTTAGGTCGCTCTTAATCAAAGCCAAAACCTTCTTTGGCTGTTTCAGCAAATCTTCAAGGTAATCAATTCGCGCTTTGACCTCTTTATGCTCTTCTTCGATCTTCCAACGTTCCAGCGCCGCCAGGCGGCGCAACTGCATATCAAGAATTGCTTGAGCTTGAAGTTCTGATAATTTGAATTTTTTTACCAGAGCAGTTTTGGCTTTATCTGCATCTGCCGACTTTTTGATCGTCTCGATAACAGCGTCAATATTCTCAAGTGCGATCAACAATCCATCCAAAATATGGATGCGTGCTCGTGCTTTACCCAACTCGTGATTTGTACGCCGCACGATAACCGTTTGTCGGTGTTCAATAAAGATCATCAAAGAACGCTTGAGGGGTAGCAACCGTGGTTCCCCATCAATGAGCGCCAGCATCTGTACCCCAAAGGTAGATTGCAATGTCGTGAATTTATATAATTGGTTAAGCACTCTTTTTGGTTGCGCGCCGCGCTTGAGCTCAATCACGATACTCATTCCACGCTGATCAGATTCATCACGCAGATCTGAAATCATACCCAGCTTGCCGCTGCGGGCAAGTTCCGCTATGCGCTCGATCAGGCTGGTTTTATTGACTTGATAAGGGATTTCAGTGACCACAATTTGATAACGATTATTTTTTGCTTCTTCAATATGCGCCTGACCACGCACCACGATGCGGCCTTTGCCGGTTGCATATGCGGATTCGATACCGTCGCGCCCCACAATAATGCCACCGGTCGGGAAATCGGGGCCAGGGATCCGGTTCATTAATTCTTCTAGCGGGATATCGTCGACTTTATCAAAATTCTCGATCAGGAAACTAAGTGCATCCACCAATTCTCGCAGGTTATGTGACGGGATGTTGGTTGCCATACCAACTGCAATACCCGAAGTACCATTTAATAGCAGGTTTGGAAGGCGAGCAGGCAATACAGTCGGTTCTTCAAGCGAGTCATCAAAGTTGGGTGAAAAGTCAACTGTATCTTTATCAATATCGGTCAACATCTCCTCAGCCATTTTATGCATACGGGCTTCCGTATAACGCATGGCTGCCGGAGAATCGCCATCAATGGATCCGAAGTTCCCCTGTCCTTCCACAAGCATATAGCGCATGGAAAAATCCTGGGCCATGCGTGCCATAGATTCGTAGACCGCTGAATCACCGTGCGGGTGATATTTTCCCAATACTTCACCAACGATACGCGCAGATTTTTTATAACCACCCGTTGAGCGGATGCCCATATCGTGCATGGCATACAAGATGCGTCGATGAACGGGTTTGAGTCCATCCCGAGCGTCGGGAAGGGCACGAGCCACGATGACGCTCATGGCGTAATCGAGATATGCCTCACGCATTTGGGAATTAATGTCAACTTGTTGAACAGTACCAATTTCCATAATTATCCTGCTTCTGATGGTGAAATTAGTCAATCAGCATAAAAAAACACGAAGACTTAATCATTATGACTTCGTGCCTTTTAATTAGATGAAAGACTTGCTTTCGGATAGCTAATTATACCATCTGACCCACCTAAACTCTCCATTTTCCCTTCAATGAAATCAACCCACCAGGATGTAAAAAACCCGCCTTTCAGCGGGTTTTCTCAGTGCCGAAGGTGGGAGTTGAACCCACATGAGCTAATGCTCACTACGCCCTGAACGTAGCGCGTCTGCCAATTCCGCCACTTCGGCTGGCGCAGTGTATTTTATCCCAAACGACTATTTTGTCAACCATCGAGATTTCTGTAGCCAAAAAAACCCAAATCATCTAACAAAAACAACCAATGCTATGTAACAACAGAAATCAGATAGTTTTTTAAACTTATTTTGAAACTTAATTTGCAGAACTGTAAAGAATAGTACTTACGGTTTTGTAAGAATATGGAACGTTTTGGCATCAAATTCGTTATACTACAGAGTATTGCGTAATTATCTAGACCCAATAGTTTATTTCTTCCCTAAAAAACTGACTTGGAAGTTTAGCGATTTATGCAAGTAGCAATAATTATAGGAGAAAGGAGGCAGCCATGTATATCGTAACAGCAGTTTTCGCAATTTTGCTCATCGTTCTAGCTGGGGCGGATTTGTTCCTCGCTCAGTTTAACTCAGACGAATTGAGCAACATGGGTGTTGAGAAACAATGATAGATATAGACGCCCATATTCCATAAGAAGCCCGGCGGATACCGCACAATCCAGCCGGGCATTTTTTTGTTAATAATTTACCTACCGACCGTTCGGTCGTTTTTTCGGTTTTTAAGTTATAATGATGCACATCCTGATTATTGAGTTAAACGATGGCATTAATCGAGCCTAAACACACTACTATTGAAAAAACGATTCAAACAAATGTAGGGCGGGTGATACTGGAAAACCATACTGATTTTCCAACCAGTGAATCAAACCTGTACTGCATAACGGAGAGGGGTGATACTGTCTGGCAGGCAGAAAAGCCGAAACCGGCATCGCTCTACATTTGGGTAAAGTTGAATGAGGAAGGCTTTTCTCTCTCAGCATACGCAAATACCGGTCACGCCTGCGAGATCGACCTCGCAACCGGCAAGTTGATCAGTCAGGTTGCATTCAAGTAAGCCGTGGCGTAGTTAGTAATTATCACTTAGTACACATTACAAAAAATATATTTGAAGGAGGAAGATTTGAAAATCGTAGCTTGTATAAAACAAGTGCCCGACTCAGCGGCCAAAGTCGTTGCTGAAGATGGGCAGGTCTCGTGGGGTGATGCACCGCTGGTCATCAACCCGTGGGACGAATTCGCTGTCGAGGCTGCACTCCAGCAAAAAGAAGCCCACGGTGGTGAGGTGATCGCCGTCAGTATGGGCGACGAGAACGCCAAGGAAGCCCTCAAGCATGCCCTGGCAATGGGTTGTGACTCGGCCATCCTGGTTTCCGATGATGCCTTTGCAGCCCTTGACACGCAGGGTACCGCTCATGTGCTGGCCGCTGCCGTTCAAAAAGTCGGCGACGTAAATATGACCTTTTTTGGCCGTCAGGCCATAGATGGCGACGCTGGCATCACCCCCTCTCAAACCGCGCGTGTACTTGGCTGGCCGATGCTTAGCCTGTCTGCCACGGTTGTAGTAGAGAGCGACAAAGTCAAGGTTGAGCGCTCCACCGAAGAAGGACGCCAAACTGTCAACGCCAATCTACCTGCAGTAATTAGTGTGGTAAAAGATTTTGGCGAGCCGCGTTATCCATCTTTTATAGGCATTCGCAAGGCCGCTAAAGCCGAAATCCCGACCTGGTCATTAGCAGACCTAGGCATCGAGGCGCCCACAACAGTCATTGAATGGCCTGAGCTCATCAACCCACCCAGCCGCGAAGTCAGTTGTGAGATCATCGAAGGCGGTAGTCCGGAAGAAATCGCCGAAACATTGGCTGACAAACTCATCGGGGAGAAAGTGCTATGAAAACTTGGGTTTACATCGATCATTTTAAAGGCGAGCCCTTGCCCGCCTCCTGGGAAGCCATCGGTGTCGGCAAGACGCTGGGAGACGTTACAGCTCTGGTATTCGGTTCCGGCGTGGAAGCAGTTGCCAAGTCCGCGTTTGAATACGGTGCTGATGAAGTCCTGCTAGCGGATGACGCCGGATTAGAGGACTTCCGCGTCGAGGCCTACACCTCAACACTATCCAAAATCGCTTCAGATCAAAGCCCCGACCTGCTTCTATTCCCAACCACCACGCGTGGCCGTGAGCTGGCTGGTATGGCCGCGATTGACTTGAATACCGGCGTGCTGGTAGACGTGATCACCTTGGAAACTGACGGCGATAAAGTTGTCGCTACGCGCCCCATATACGCCGGTAAGTTGTTCGAAAAGACGATCTGCAACGCCAAACCACAGCTCGTCACCCTGCGCGGACGCGCCTTCCCCAAACCCGAACAGAATGCTGGCGCATCCGGCACGATCACCAAAGTGGAGGCTGTGGTTGAAGCCAAGACCGAAGTCGAAGGCTACTCCACCACTGAAGGCGGTGTTAGCTTGATCGATGCCGGCGTGATTGTCTCAGGCGGTCGCGGCACATCCAACAACCCTGCTCTATCTCCTCCCGACGGCATGGACGAGAAAGAAGCTGAAATCTGGAAAGCTCAAGAGGGCTTCAATCTGGTTGGTGAATTAGCTAAAGCGCTTGGTGCCGCAATGGGCGCTTCCCGCGCGGCTGTGGATGCGGGCTATATCCCCTACAATCACCAGGTCGGTCAGACCGGTAAAGTCGTCTCACCTGACCTGTACATCGCTAATGGCATTTCTGGCGCCATCCAGCACCTGGCGGGTATGCGCACCAGTAAGGTCATCGTGGCGGTCAACAAGGACCCAGACGCTCCAATCTTTAAGCTTGCGCGCTACGGTGTGGTCGGTGATATGCACCAAATCGTCCCGGCGCTGACAGAAGCGTTTAAGAAGAAATTAGGCAAGTAACATTCACACATAAAAAAAACAGGGTTGTCTCCCGACAGCCCTGTCCAGTTCGCAAAACATTCAGCCGGTAGGCCTTGGTCTTACGATAGCAGTACCACGTCGGCGGCCTGCAAACCTTTCGGACCTTCTTCAACGGCAAATTCTACCTCCTGCTCGGCTTCGAGTTTCTTGTAGCCTTCCATCTGTAGAGCACTGAAATGCACAAAGACATCTTCGCCATCTTCGCGGCCAATAAAACCGTAGCCCTTTGTGGCGTTGAACCATTTAACGGTTCCGGTGAAACGATCGTCAGACATACTTTCTTTCTCCTGCTGAGATATAAAATTCGCCCGTCCGCCTGGTATCGCTAGGCGAGCCGGGCACGATAGGAGCAAGGTTATCACGGCTGTTTTTCCATGTCAAGACTCTCATTCATTTCCTTTCGAATAACTGCAAAACGCGATATAAAATGAAACCAGGGCGGTGACCAGCGCACCTTTGGAACACCTTTACGAATGACTCTCCGCAACTCGTCCGGACCTTGAAACTGCTCCAGCATCAAGACAGAACGCCCTACCTCAAGCGTCGCATGCGCGTCCGAACCGACCGTGCCAGGAATATTATGTTCCTCCGCAAACTCCCGTGCATAATCATTAAAATCAGGCGACCAACAGCGAGAGTTAAATACCTCAATCGCATCGATTTCCGGCAAAATTTCAAGTAAATCAGCCTCTTCCCAATGACCACCGCGATATATATCAAATGGATGCGATACACTGATAAAGGCCCCTTGCTCCTTCAATCGACGAATGGTCACTTGTGGCGATAAACCACCGGGTATCTTTTCGGTAACATATGCAGCCAAAATCTCTCCTCGCGTAGTTTTGATCTCCTCGCCAACAATCACAAGCTCTGGGTCCAGGGTTTGAACCGCCAGTGCACCAGAAATGGAATTGTGATCCGTTACGACAAGGCGATCAATCCCCTTGCGGTGACAAGCTTTTACCAATCGTTCGGGAGTAGTGAGGGAATCTTTTGAGTAGATTGTATGGCAGTGAAATTCGGTGCGCAACATATCTGGATTGTAATCGAATGAAAGTATTCCAACATTACCGTTTTCACAATTTTGTTATACAATCATAAGAACATGGACGAGCGCCGCTTTTATAAAAGACCCTGGTTCTATATCTTCTCCCGAATCGTTGTATTGGTAGGTGTTTACGCCTGGGCTATATGGAAGTTAGGTGGTCTTTCGGCGAATCTGGTATCTATCTTCTTCGATGCAATTATTTTCGGTACTGGATTGCTAATTTGGTTGGCATTCTTTTCACAATTCGTCCTACCTGTACATACCCTTAGCGAGCGCCAAAAAATCTTTGAACGTTTGCTAACTTATCTCTTAGGGGGGCATGGTCCGGCAATTTTCATCCGCGATGGCAAACAGATCAAGCGCGTAGGAGAAGAAAAGAAAAAGGGAGCTGGCGTACTGTGGTTGGATTCTGCCAGTGCGGCTGTGACTCGTAGCGCTGCATCCTATAAGCAAACTATCGGGCCTGGTGTTCACTTCACAGCGCGTGGAGAATTTATTGCCAGTGCAATTGATTTACATTCCCAGGCACAAGGGCTCGGCTCACGTGAATCCGAAAATCCATTTGCCAAGAAAAAACAAGACCAGAGCGAAGATGAATTCAACCAGATTCAAAAACGCCGCTTAGAAGTTTCGGCTTGGACACGTGATGGTATTGAAGTCGTTCCTAATATCAACGTAGTATTCAAAATCGACGCTTCTCCTGCAAAAGGAGATAATGAAGGTTCTCGCTTTGGGTTTGATGCAGAGGCTGTCCGCAAAGCCATAACGGGCGAAGGCATTAATCCAGGTGCGCCAAGCGATGCCCCCCGACATCGAGTTGCCTGGAATCAGCTCCCGGCTTTGATTACTGCTGACTTGTGGCGTGAATATCTGTCGAAATTTACTCTGGCTGAATTGTTTGAAGCCAGTCAACCCGCCGCAAAACCCAAGCCCCCTGCTCCTGCTCCAGAACCAGCAGAAACCCAGGCGCTCCTCGAGCCAGTCACACCTAGTAGTGGTCTGGAAAAAACACTTGCGGGTATGCTACATGAAATAAATTTAGTAATTGCACGTTGGGCTGATAAATGCGAAGGCCTGGGGAAAAAAGCTGCAAAATCTGCGACTCCGGCACCCAAACAAGCCTCTCAACCTATTGAAGCACCTGAAACAGAAACTGCCTTACAAACAATAAACCGCATGATCAAAGCACGCCTGACAGAAGCCGATGTATATTTCATGGACGACAATGGACAGCTTGGTGTAGGCACAGTACCAAGTCCTGAATATGATTTGCTGAAGCGACGTGGCCTCAAAGTTATTACTGCCAGCGTTAGCAAATTGCGATTTCCCACCCACATTGAAGATCAGCTTGTACGCCAGTGGAGCACCTCCTGGCTGGGCAACGCCATTGTGGAACGTCAACGCATTGATCGCCAACGCGGATTCATAGAGCTTAGCGGACAAGTAGACGCTGCACTCCAATATGCTCTCTCATTAAGCCGCAATCTGCAAAGACACAAACCTCTCACACAGAAGGATACACTCAAAACCTTAATGCTAAGATCACGTGATGAGTTGATCAAGGATGACCGATTACACCGTCGCGCAAGTATGGAACGCGAGGAACTTGAAGAGCTCATCCAATGGGTGGAAAGGAACAATCTATGACAGTCTCCCCCACCCCGCAGAAAGCGGAAACCATGCTGCAAAAAGAGTTGCGGCTTTTCCGCGAACAGTTCAATCGACTTGGCAATTGTTTTCTGAATAAAGCATTCGATCTAACCATTAAAGGTTCCCGACAACGAAATTTGGTATTAATAATTCTATTCCTTGCGCTTGGAATTATTTTCAGTCTTCGCATTCATACGCTCGCAGAGTGGGGAGAACAACTCGGGCTATTCTTTCAATTTTTGTTCAACCCAAGCTTCGCACAATCCGCCCCTGACACGATTTCTGAGTTCTATGATTTTGCCTTTAGTGCTGTACTTGCCCCGCAGAATCTTCGTTTCTTACCCATTTTTATTCTTCCCTTCGTGTTGGCTTTGCAAGCTGCTGCCATCTATCTGGCAGATATATTTGAAGTTGCTAAAATAGAAATCGCACGCGAATTTATTCTACAAGTGGCACTAACCGGAAGTCGCAAAAGTATTAGCATCGGTAAAGGTGAAGTTGCCGCAAAAGATAAAAACTCGCCCATTTTCTTAATCGGCGGACCAGGGCAGGTTGTTGTCGAGTTGGATTCTGCCGCGCTATTCGAGAAACCCAACGGGCAGCCAAGCGTTATTGGACCGACCGTTAAAGGGAATGCCAAATTGGAAGGGTTTGAGCGCTTCCGACAAGCAATTGACTTACGCGATCAGTACACCGACTCGTTGGTTGTCAATAGTCGCAGCCTCGACGGTGTGCCCGTCAGCACCACAGACGTTCGTATGGTGTTCAGCGTCTTGCGCGGGGAGCAACAACCCAGTGTAAAACAACCACACCCGTTCGATGAAAACGCTATCAAATCACTGGTTTATGGACAAACATCGAGGGTTGTTTTGGACGGACCAAATCCATCTGAACCTCCCTCTTCTTGGACGGGCACCATCCAAAGTCTGATCCGAGGCAAATTAGGCGGGTTTATGAGCAAACACCGCTTGGCTGAATATTTGGCAAGTATTGGCCAGCCAGAAATAGAGCAAGCACAAAAACGTGAAGAAGAGATAGTAAAAGTAGGCGAGGCAGTCATTTCTACAGATGATGAATTAAAACCGCGCCCTGTGCCTCCCCCGCCAGATTTCCAGGCACGTCCCAACGTTAGCAATCTGTTTGGTGAGTTTGCAGATGATTTTACAAATAATGCCAGCAATCGGGGGGTTGAACTGAGTTGGATCGGCGTCGGCACCTGGAAAACACCCAGCGAAATTGTACCAGGTAAACATCTGGAAGCCTGGCGGCTCAGTCGCGAAAACGTGATGCGTGGTAGTAAGGGGGCGCTGGCCAATCTTGGACAAGATATGCATCTTCAGCAGAAATTGCGGCTGATCCAGAATATACCCCTGGCGCGGTTCCAACAAAATGCAGATAAAGACCACAAAGATATTATTCAAGCCTTGTTGATCGCCTATCGCGAACAACTGATTGAAACCATCGTATTGCTGGAAAAAAGCAAGAGGGGTGTGCCAAAATCTATTCGCGCGGCGATTAAACACATTGAAGAAGTTTTAGGAATCAAGCATTGGGTGGGGGGAGCAGGTCCAGGTTCCGGGCCTGGTGCGTCAAGCACTACCGACGATTGAGCGCTGGCTGAAAGATAATCCATAAGTTTGGTATAACTGACAACAATGATAGACAGCTTCCCTAACATAAACAGCGGTAAACCCGTTCTTGTGCTAGGTGCCTCCGGGAGGGATGTGATCGGTCGCATCGAATCGGACCTCAAGCCTGCCACCTCCAACCCGGCACAAATCCGCTGTTCCTATGGAGGTGTTGCTCGTAACGTGGCTGAAAATCTGGCACGTCTGGGACAGCCAGTGCGGCTAATCACTATCGTTGGTGAAGACACAAGCGGGGATGATATTCTCGGGCACACTGCAAATGCGGGTGTAGATGTCTCTGCTGTGCTACGCAGCAAGGAGTACCCTACCGGGTACTATATGGGATTATTGGATGAGAATGGGGTACTTCAATTTTCTGTTGATGATATGCGACTGATGGGTGAACTCACTCCAAATTATCTTAAGGAGCGAGAAGAGCTATTCAAATCATCAAGCTTGGTATTTATAAATGCTAACCTGCCTCCAAAAACGCTGCGTACCACATTCAGCTTAGCAAAGCAAGCCAAGATCCCGGTATGTGCTGATCCAACTTCATCAACTTTAGCAGAGCGATTACCAAAATTCCTTCCAAAAATCTATCTAGTGACACCTAATGGCAAGGAAGCCAGCGTCCTAACAGGCCTTTCATTCGACGATACCGAGGGTGATTCCGCGCTTGAAGCAGCCCGCGCGTTGGTCAATCAGGGGGTGAGAGTTGCCTTAGTAACCCTGGCAGAATTTGGCGTGGTTTATGCTACTTCCGAAACTTCCGGGTACATTCCTGCAATTCGTACACGCATCAGCGACCCAACCGGCGCAGGAGATGCGATGACCGCTGCAGTTCTGTTCGCCCTACTAAACGATATCGACCTGGACGATGCTATTCGACTGGGTGTTTCGGCAGCTTCTCTGACACTCCGACACACGGGAAGTGTTTATCCCGATCTCACCCTAGAAGCTCTATACGATCAACTTCTCGTTTAATTATGCCCACAATTAAATTAATTACATCTCATGAAATCAATCGCGCACTGGATCTTGCGCTACCTATTGTGGCATTAGAATCAACCGTAGTTACACATGGTCTGCCACGCCCGCAGAATCTTTCATTAGCGCTCGATATGGAATCCACCATACGGGAAGAAGGCGCTGTGCCAGCCACCATTGCTGTATTACAAGGTAAGGTCCGCGTTGGATTGAGTGAAGGTGATTTTGATACACTTACAAATGATCCCCGAGCACGTAAAATTAGCCAACGCGATTTTTCTATTGCCGCTGTCAAAGCTGAGAACGGTGGTACCACCGTGGCAGGAACCATGTTCGCTGCCCAGCAAGCCAAAATCAAGGTGCTTGCCACAGGTGGTATTGGCGGTGTCCATAAAGAATCCAGCTTTGATATATCGACAGATTTACGGGCATTAGCAAGCATACCAATGATCGTGGTATGCTCGGGCGCCAAAGCCATCCTGAACCTGCCCGCCACGCTTGAATATCTTGAGACGATGGCAGTACCCGTGGTCGGGTATCGAACCGAAAGTTTTCCGGCATTCTACTCACGTGAAAGTGGTCTCAAGGTCAGCGTCAGCTTAGGAACACCCGAGGATATTATCAAATTGGCACAAGCGCATTGGGAGATGGGCATGCGTAGCGCCATTCTGGTGGCCAATCCTGTCCCCGCCGGGGATGCAATCCCAAAAGTGGAGATGGATGCATTTGTCGATCAAGCTTCAAAAGAAGCTATTGTTTTAGGAAAGCGGGGTCAAGAGTTGACCCCTTTCCTGCTTCAGCGCATCAGCGAACTAACTGATGGACGCTCGTTACAAACCAACTTGTCTCTTTTGTTGAACAATGCCCAATTAGCAGCACAGATAGCAAAGTCTATGGCGCTCATACAGAGGCGAAAAAATATTTAGAGGTGATAAATGGAATCCTTTACTGTTACAACTACTTTGCCCGCCACCCCCGAAGATATTTTCAACGCCTGGCTTTCCAGCGATGGACACAGCAAAATGACTGGCAGCCAGGCCGAAGTCCAGAGTGAAAGCGAAGGTTCTTTCTCAGCATGGGATGGCTATATTTGGGGTAGAACGATTGAGAAGGAACGACCTCTTCACATCGTTCAGACTTGGCAAACAAGTGAATTCCCTGAAGACAGCCCCGATTCACGCATTGAGATTTTGCTTGAAAAAGACTCTGCTGGGACTAAAATTTCCCTGTCCCACACAGATATCCCGGATGACCAAGGAGAAAATTACAAGCAAGGCTGGGATGATTTTGACTTCACCCCCATGCGCACATATTTTAGCAAGTAATTATTTAGCCCACATTCCGCACCCTACGGATCAAAAAAATAGCAATTTTGGACAGCTTGGG
>CAZCPP010000046.1:0-17207 GCA_964500655.1 uncultured Anaerolineaceae bacterium
AGGTTCCTGTTCATTTTGGGAAGACTTTTGTCCGACCTTTTGTCCGATGCTAAGGATTTACTACGCTTAACTCAAAACGGACAGGCCAAGTACCTGTCCGTTTTTAATTCCATCGATCAGCATGCCTGTATAATACTCCTATGTCGCATTGGGTTGAACTTCCTAAAATTCCCATTCCAGACTTCCTCCAGGATGAGCATCCACTTGTCGCGGAAACCCTTATACATCGCGGATTGACCACCCCCGAGAACGTAAAAGCCTTTCTCGATCCAGATTCTCAGCCTTCAAGTTCCCCGTTTGAGCTTCCAGGAATGGAAGAGGCTGTCAGTCGCATCAAGTTGGCTATGCGCAAAAATGAGCCGGTCTGCATCTGGGGAGATTTTGATGTCGATGGGCAAACATCTACAGCTCTGCTCGTTCAAACCCTTCAGATTCTGGGAGCTGATGCTACCTACCATATTCCCATTCGGGCGGTCTCATCACATGGCGTCCATATCTCCCAATTGACCGAGATCATCGATCATGGCACGAAATTGATCCTCACCTGCGATACTGGCGTCAGCGCGCATGAAGCCGTAGATTATGCGAAATCTCGAGGTGTAGATTTTGTCATCACCGATCACCACGACCTAGCGGTATCCCTGCCTGATGCAGTTGCTGTTGTAAATCCCAAAATGCTCCCAGATGAGCACCCACTGACAAACCTGGCTGGTGTGGGAGTGACCTACAAATTGGCGGAGGCACTTTTAGCCAACACCCAAAAAACTGAGCTTGCAAAACTGCTTGATCTCGTTGCCCTGGGCCTGGTCGTGGATGTAGCGCTTCTCAAAGGCGAGACGCGTACGCTAGCCCAAAAGGGATTAGTTACCTTGCGAAATTCCCAGCGCACAGGCCTGCAACTGATCGCTGAATTCGCTAACCAGCCACTCGAGGGTGCTAATGAGGATTACATTGGCTTTGTGATCGGACCACGGTTGAATGCCCTGGGTCGTCTCGGCGATGCCAATCCTGCCGTCGAACTATTGACGACCAGCGATCCTGTCCGTGCCCGAGTACTGGCTGCCCAACTGGAAGGTTTAAACAGCCAACGCAAGTTGCTCACCAACCAAGTTTTACAAGCTGCTGAAGCACAATTGCGCCAAGACCCCTCCTTATTAGAACAACCTGCTATCGTACTAGGTCACCCTTCCTGGCCAGGTGGCATCGTCGGTATCGTTGCCAGCCGCTTGAAAGATCGCTACAGAAAGCCTGTTATATTGCTCAACACGTCCGAAGGTGAGCCTGCCCGTGGCTCTGCCCGATCCATAGAGGGACTTCACATTACAAATGCTATTGCTGCCCAGAAAAACCTCTTGCTAGGATTCGGCGGGCATCCCATGGCAGCCGGTCTTTCGCTGGAACAGGAAAACCTCCCCGCTTTCCGAAAGAAACTTAATATCATTATCGAAGATATGCTAGGAGATATGGTTCATGAAGAGCCCTCCCTGCAAATTGACGCCTGGCTTGGCTTGGATGAATTGAATTTTGAAATTGCTGACGCAATTGAGAAATTAGCGCCCTTTGGGGCTGGTAATCCAACACTTACCTTTGCATCATCTGGGGTACAGTTGAAGGCTGTATCTAGAATTGGAAAAAACAAAGAGCATCAACGATTGAATATTGAAGATCACAACGGCAACGTCCAAGGCATATTATGGTGGAACAGCGCTCATGAAGATGTACCTGAAAGCGGAAGCAAGATTGATGTTGCTTTTTCCCTGCGTGCCAGTACATATCGTGGCGAACGGCAATTGACTCTGGAATATAAAGATTTACGAATAGTGGAAGATGTTGCGGTTGAAATAAAGGGCACGAAAATTGAAGTAATTGACTTGCGACAAAATGTTGATCAATTTTCCCACCTGAACGTTCAGACATACGCCGAAGGAGAGGACAAAAAGAAGGTCAGTGGTGTTGACAGATATGGCTTGCAACCATCATCAGAATTGGCCATATATACCTCACCCCCTGGCCCATCAGAACTTCAGTCAATCCTGGATTCTGTTAAACCACAGAAGGTTTATTTGGTTTCCCAGAATCCGGAACCCGAAAAAACCGACCAGTTCCTGGCTCGGCTGACTGGCATGATCAAATTTGTAATTGCAAAGAAAGGTGGGAAAGCTAGAATCTCAGAAATGGCTTCTGCAACTGCTCAACGTGAAATTACCGTGAGAATCGGCTTGGAGTGGCTGGCAGCTGGAGGTCATGTGGCAGTATCTCCCATTAGTACTGATGCGGGGGATGAAGATACAGTTCACTTTTCCGAGGGGAGTGGTGAAATCAATCAGTACGCTCAGAAAGAGCTGTTCATTGCTGTGAAAGGTTTATTGGAAGAAACAGCGGCATTCCGATTACATTTACAGTCTGCTGACGCTCCCGCACTCATTCCCTAACCCCTTCAATTTAACAGCCTCTTTGAATAGATTTCTTGGATTGCTTTTGCCAGCATCCAAAAACCAAACCCGCCCCCAACCAGAAAAGCAAGTAACATAATAACATTGCGGGCATCTTGTGGCAGGAAAGCAAATACAACCGCCGTCCCGATATAAACTACCAAAAGTGCCAATACTCTTGATAAGAGCGACAATCGAGGTTGAAGATCGGGGGTTATCCAGCTTTGTGAGCAACGCAAGCTGCGGCTTAATAGAATGCCAAAAAAGAGATACAAAATCCAAATTACCGCTTGCGGTCCCAAACCAGGTAGCGCTTCTGGCCGGATGATCAATGTGAATATTCCATACCAAATCACTAGCAACGTAATAATCATAACGATCCACTCTCTTCGATCAGGGAGAAGATCTTTCAATGTGTAAATCTTGTGAGCATCACTTCGTCGCCAAAGCCAGGTCAACAAAACCAAAACAGCTGTTGAGCTGAGGAGTGATCCCAAGGTATGAAGTGGATTGAATGAATTAAGACTGGTAAAAACACCTGCAAACCCAGCCAATAAAATTCCACCTCGTTTGGATTCAATAAAAGTTCGTACTTTCTCTGGGAAAGCATGGCGAATGGCACTTGACGTTGTCAATAACTGTTCCCCTACCAACAACGGCAGAATATAGGACATGAAAGGATGCCACCACAAGACCAGCACGACAACCTCGATCGGCGCAATTCCACCAATTTGCAACATTGCATCCCATGTTGGAGACCAAAGAATTTTGGTTATATACGCTTCGTACAACCCAAACAAGGCTCCTGTGAAAAACATTGTGCTAATTCGTGGTTTGCCATACCTGAAGACCAAGCTTACCAAAACCAAAGTATGTAAGCCATACAAAGGGATGACTACCAGAAGCCCCCAGGGATGGAAAAATGGAAACGGATCAGCACCGCTAACCACCTCTGCAAAGACAGTCGAATAGGCGGCTATCAATAACCAAAAGAACCACTTTTGTTTACGAGAGGGGAAATTGCTGGACATAGATGCTCCTTAGATGGAATATTGCTTCACTAACAAGTACATTGAAATGTTATCTAAAGTTGCAGTATTAAAAAGAGACCCTTGCGGGTCTCAAGTATTCACTATATTAGCAAAGAACTATGGCAATCCCAACTCGACCAGTTTCTCTTCTGAAGGGATGCCGTTCGGCCATCCGCGGTACTGATAGTATTCGGGCAGCATCTTGTCCAACTCGACAACCTTTCCTTTACCAGGGCCCTCTGGTAAGGGCTCATTTAGCAATCGTGGTGAAAGGGTATCCTCTTCGGGACCTGAACCCGCCTTGATAAGGAACAAGCGCTCCAAATTATAGACACGTTCACCAGCGCGCATGGCTTCTTCAGGTGTGTATTCGGCGCCAGTTGTGTAGTTGAGCAATTTCGTCAGGCGTTCCGGCCAGATCATGAATTCTTTCGTGAAAACGTAGCGCACCGCAAAGAATACACAGATACCACCAGAGTCAACGAGCGCGAAGGCATCTTCCCAGCGTGCAACCTGCTCACCCTTGCCCTCCGTGCTAAGTGGATCAGACTTGATCGGCACACCAAAGACCTCAGTATAGGCTACGTCGCCCTCCATATGTGATGCACCTTTGTTGGATGTGGCGTATAACAAGCCCATACCCTGTGCTCCGCGAGGATCATAACCCGGTAATTCTTGCTTGCGCGCAGTGACTGAAACTTCAGGGTGCTCATAATGCTGAGCTAAGCGATAACTGCCTTCAGCCAATTGATCGCCGAAACCGTCGCGATATGCAGTTTTTTCTACCATTTCAATAACTGCATCCGGATCACCAAAACGCAACGGACCACCTGTGATATTGTCATCAATCACACCTTTTTCATACAGCTCCATGGCAGCGGCAATGGTCAAACCGGTGGTGATGGTATCCAACCCGAGTTCGTTGCAACGGTAATTTGCCTTAGTCAATGCAGCCAGATTATCAATACCACAGGCCGAGCCAAGCGAGGCGATAGTCTCGTATTCGGGACCTTCACCCTTTCCCGCGTATTTCCCCTCATCCACTGCAGTCAAACGGCCACAAGCAATTGGGCAGCGATAACAAGGTTTATGTTTGATAAGATAATTGTCTCTCAGCGCAACTCCGTCTATCTTATCGACGCCCTCGAACATACCCGTTTGGAAATTACGTGTGGGCAATATACCAAGTTCGTTCGTCACCTGCGGCACATAGGCCGTTCCATACTCCCGCAAAGACGAGCCTTTCTTGATATCCTCACCAACCTCTTTGGAAAGCATGACGCTGTATTTGCCCATGCCTTCTTCGTCGTAGAAGGCTGGGTTTTTCTTGCCCATTGCCACCACAGCCTTGAGATTTTTGCTACCCATCACGGCACCCACACCCGAACGCGCAGCGGCACGATGTTTGTCGTTCATGATTGCAGCCATCAAAGCACCGTTCTCTCCCGCAGGGCCGATGCAGGCTACTTTGGCTTCAGACATGGTCTCTTCTAGAAGTATGTCGGTCGTTTCATGAACGTCTTTTCCCCAGACGTGCGCAGCGGACCGGATTTCAACTTGATCTTCGTTGATCCAGAGATATACCGGTTCTTTTGCAGCGCCTTCGAAAATGTACAGGTCAAAACCAGTGCGTTTCATCCAGGTGGGAAAGTCACCCCCGGAGTTGGAATGCGCCAGCGCACCCGTCAAGGGAGACTTTGTCACGACCATGTAGCGATTACCAGTCGGAGCAGTGGTGGCGGTCAGGGGTCCGGTAGCAAAGATGAGTTTGTTTTGAGGCGATAAAGGATCCACCTGCGGATCGACTTCATCATACAGGTAACGAATCGCTACGCCGCGTCCACCGATATAATCTTTTGAAATCTGCGGATCGATCTCTTCCACGGAGGTTTTTTTGTTAGTCAAATCAATACGAAGAAGTTTGCCATGCCATCCGTACATTATTTTCTCCTTGTTATAAATTAGCCTCCGGCAATTGCCGAGAATGCTGCTACCTTATCTCCTTCAGAAACAGGGGTATCAAGCGGGACTGTTAATCCATTGAGCACGATCACGCTGCTGTCATCCAGTGGAATACCAAAGGGCGTGAGCACCTCTCCCACTGTGCTGCCGGAGGAAACATCTATGGAGGTAGTGTTGCCCTGCGTACCCGGCGGCAAGTGCTCTTGATAGGTAGCAATCAGCTTGACGTACACTTTCATTGGATGATTCTAGCATGAAAGTAACGGGACACGGATAAAACGGGTTTTTTCTGAATAATCACGGAACACCCGTATTAACTGTTTCAAAAACTTAAGTGGCCTTTTTGCGGGCACCTGTCTGAACGCCCCACAGGCGAGTATAAATTCCATCCGAAGAGACCAACTCATCATGGCGGCCATGTTCCACCAGTTGACCGCGCTCGAGCACGAAGATTCGATCGGCATTGCGGACAGTTGATAAACGATGGGCAATTACGATAGTTGTGCGCCCGACCGCGATGCGTTCCAGTGAACGTTGGATGAGGGCCTCGGTTTCGTTGTCGACCGAGGAGGTTGCTTCATCCAAAATAAGCACTGGTGGGTCTTTGAGAACTGCCCGTGCAATGGATACACGCTGACGTTGACCACCAGAGAGCTTTTGCCCACGTTCACCGACGATGGTGTCGTAACCTTGCGGCAGTGATTTGATGAAATCGTTCGCTTCAGCTATCTTGGCTGCTTCAGTGATTTGCTCATCTGTTACATGGAAGGTGCCGTAGGCGATATTCTCGCGGACGGTGCCGTGGAAGAGGTATACATCCTGGCTGACGAAACCGATCGCGCGGCGCAAGTCTTTGAGACGCAGATCGCGCAGATCCTGCCCGTCGAGACGGATGGAGCCCTCTTGCACGTCATAGAAGCGCAGCAGCAATTTGACCAGAGTTGTTTTCCCCGCACCCGTCGAACCGACGATGCCGACTGTCTCACCGGCGGGCATCTTCAAAGTCAGATCTCGAATGACGGTTTGATTCTCACCACTCTGGTATTCGAAGCAGACGTCTTCAAGAGCGATCTCGCCATCCACTTTCCCGATTTCTAGAGCGGTTGAACCGTCGGGGAGCAGTTGGTCGGCATCCAACAGATCGAGGGCCCGATCGGTGGAAGCCATGGCGCGTTGGTATAGATCGAGGGTATCGCCCAAGCTGGTGAGTGGCCAGAGCAAACGTTGGGTGATGAATATCAGTACCGAATAAGCGCCAATCGCCAAGGCCCCGCTGAGCGCCATACGCCCACCGGAGACCAGGATGGCGATAAAGCCGCTCATGATGAGCATGCGGATAAGCGGCACAAAGGCCGAACTGAGCGCAATCGCCGAGCGGTTGGCTTCGCGATAGCGATCGCTTTCAAGGGTAACGCGCCCTAATTCGTGGGCTTCGGCAGTGAAACTCTTGATGGTGGCCACGCCGCTCAAGTTGTTGGCAAGTTGAGCGTTTAGCATACCGACCTGCTCACGCACGACAGCATAGCGCGGCGCCAGGCTGCGTTGAAAGCGGATTGAGCCCCAGATGATGAAAGGCATGGGCAACATCGCCATCCAAGCCACGTTGGGGGCGGTGTAGAAGAAGATGCCGCCGATGACCAACACGGTTGTGACCACCTGCCAAATGTCGTTGACACCCACGTTCAGGAATCGTTCAAGCTGGTTGATGTCGTCATTCAAGATGGCCAACAAACCGCCAGTGGAGCGATCTTCGAAGTAGGCCAGTTTGAGATGCTGGACGTGGTCATAAACATCGATACGTAATTCGTGCTGCAGGGTCTGGGCCAAGTTGCGCCAGGCAACCTGATACAAATATTGGAAAAGCGACTCAAAACCCCAAATAACGACCGTCAGACCAGCTAATACCAACAACTGATTTCCAACGTCAGAAATTCCAAAACCAGCGATGAGCGAATCCTGTTGTTCTACGACTGTATCAACCGCCGCACCGATCAAGAGCGGCGGGGCCAGGTCGAAGATCTTATTGAGGATGGAATACAGTGAGGCAGTGACCATCGCACGGCGATGCGAGCGGGCATAGCCCCAGAGACGGATAAACGGATGCCTATTTTTTGTTTTTTGCATATGAGTATTTAACCATAAATTGTTTGCCCTGACACAATAAATACAGGTACAATAAAATATAATGATTACAAAAACGGAAAGGTCCAAGGTGGAGGAGTTATGAGTACGAATAAAACCGCGGCGGGTGCCTGGGCTTGGGATAAAGGCAGTGAAGATTCTCACTTTGCAGATAATAAGTGGGAAAAGTTTGATTGGCGCAAGGCAGCTGAGGGCTACAAAAAGTACCTGCAGGAAACCTACGGGCATATGCGCGTGATCGGCACAGCGACACCTATTCCCATAGATGATATTTATACTGATGTTTTTGTCTCAGAAAAACCGCAAGCCTACCGCCACTTCGATATGGCAAAACTACCGGACGCTCAAAGCGAACCCAAAAAACCGGACGATGAAAAACGCATACCTGGGCTCAAAGTTATTCTCCTTAGAAAAGGGCATCGCCTGTTTATTCTCGGCAAGCCCGGGGCAGGGAAAACCACCTTTCTTAAATATCTTGTTCACCATTCCATGGTTGCAGGCGAATTGGACAAACTACCTATCTTCATCACCACCCGCGAATGGGATGCTCAAAATACTAAACTCGTTGATTTCATCACTAATCAATTTGAAATTTGCAATTTCCCTGACGCGTCGCTTTTCACAGAATACCTGCTTGAAAGCGGGCGAGCTATTTTGCTCTTCGACGGCCTGGATGAAGTGCCGCAGGCAGAAGGTCAGCGAGATAAAACTATCCAGGCTTTGCACGATTTCAGTTATACCTATCTCAAAACACAGATCGTGATCGCCAGCCGTGAAGTTGCCAGTGGTAATTCCTTTACTGAATTCACACACATCGAAATGGCGGATTTTAGCAAAGGCCAAATAAAATCCTATGTGGGCAACTGGTTTCGGGAAAATAAAAAAATAGCTAAAGACTTTCTCAAAGAACTGAATCACCCAGAAAATAAAAGTGCACGCGACCTCGGCCGCAGTCCGTTTTCCCTTTCATTGCTTTGCCAAGCTTATCAAGAAACGCAATCTATCCCAAGGCGGCAGGTGGAGCTGTACGAGCAAGTGCTTGACACCCTGTTAAATAAATGGGATTCAAACCGCAAAACCAAAGGCGCCAAAATCTACAAACAACTCTCACTGGGCCAAAAACACCGCATGTTCGCGCAAATAGCGATGGAATATTTTGATAAAAACGAGATAGTCTTTCCAAGGCAGCAACTTTCCCAAAAAATAGAGTCTTTTTTAAATAGTTTATTCCGGGCGGGAGAAATCGAATTACCAGATGGCGAAGCAATACTTGAGACCATCAGTGCCCAATACGGTATTTTGCTGGAAAATAAAGGTGGGAATTACTCCTTCTCCCACCTGATCTTCCAAGAATTCTATACAGCCAAATACATAGCTGACAACACCAATCAAGAGTCGCTTCCGCGCTTAATGGAGCATCTTACTCAGGATCATTGGCGCGAAGTGTTCTTCCTCACAACCAGCCTGCTCCATGATGCAACACCTTTATTCCATGCCATGCAGAGATCTGCTCAAAATTTGCTAAAAGATAGCCCCAGGTCATTAGACACCCAGGCGTGGTCCAATCAACGAGCCGTTCGCGTCCCAGCCTATAAAGAGAATGCAATTCGAGCGCTGTACTGGTATCTCTCTCTGAGCCGCGCCCTTGACCGCGATCGCGATCGGGCCCTCGATCGTTCACGTGACCTTGCCCGTGCTTTGAACCGTGCCCGCGCTCGAGCCCTTGACCGGGCCCTTGACAGCGCCCTTGACCTCCTCCTGGACCTTGACCTTGCACTTGCCTTGGACCTTGCCCTTGCCCTTGATCTCGACCGTGACCGCGCACTTGCCCGTGACCTTGACCTTGCTCTTGACTTAGCACTTGACCGTGACCGCGAAATAGACTTAGACCGTGACCGCGATCAAGCCTATGCTTATGCCCGTAGCCTGCTTGTCAGATTAAGCCTTGACCAAGCCTATGACCGGGCCCGTAACCTGGACCTTGCCCTGAATCTGCCTCTTGATCACGACCGAGAAAAAGCCTATTCCGAAGCGCGTGTACTTCTTGCCCAGTCATCCCATGACCATGACATAGACCGAGCACTAGGCTCAATCCCTCTTTCCTCAGAGGGCCTCGAGAATTATTTGATTGACCTCAATACCAGCAATCTTGTCGTTTTTGCAAATTCCTTCGTTCTCTTACCACAAAAAGAACGTTCAAAAAAACGCGTTGAAGAATTCCAAACCTTCCTGGATACCTGGCAACAAATGTTTCCAAATCAACCTATTGACAGCCAGGTTATTGCCTGCCCATCTCATCGGTCATCTGACGAGGAATGGAATGAATTCAGAAAAATCATTCATATAACCGTCGAAGCTTTGCTCGGCATCGATTTGAGTTCCACTTGGAATTCAGATGAATATCAAGCTGCGCACGCATATCTACAAGCCAACCACTTACTTTGGGATTGCTTGAAAATCTCAAGAGTAGAAAATCGAAATACCGTTGAAGATATGATCTTGAAAGCACCGAAAAAATAAACTTTGTCAAATCTCCAATTTCTCTTCCGAAAGAGAGCCTATGAAACCCATCGCTGAACATGGTCCCTGTTACGTATGTGGGACACAGAATCCCCACGGTATCGGGCTGACGCGGTACGCCAAAGAAGATGGGAGCATCTTCTCCGAATTCACACTCACCGAAAAGCAACAAGGTCCACGCGGACATATTCACGGTGGGGCGTCTGCCGCCATCCTAGATGAAGTTATCGGAGTGGCGATCTGGCGTACGGGTTATAACGTGGCTGTCGTTAATTTAAATATGGATTTTCATAATGCTATCCCCATCGGTGCAAAAGTCACAGTCGAGGCGCGCATGGATCATCAAGATGGCCGCAAGATTTTTGGTTCTGGAGAAATTTATCTCCCCGACGGGACACTGGCTGTAAGTGCTAAAGGAATTTATGTTGAAGCACCACATTTGTTCGAAGAGAACAGATACAGGGATTAAGAAATATGCCCTTTGAAGAAATTCCGCATACTGCGGATTGGGCTTTGCGAGTTACCGCAGATGATCTAACCGGATTACTTGTCGAATCCGCGCAGGGGATGAACTGGCTGGCCGGCGCAGAACTGGCTGATGGGTCGAGAATTAAGAAAACGATCGAATTCGAAGAACAAGATGATGAAAGTCTATTGGTTAACTTTCTGACAGAGTTAGTTTATTATATCGAGCAAGAAAATTTGGGGTTTGATAATTTTGATATTCATATAAAAAATGATAGACTGAAAGTGGAGATGTTCGGTGCACCGTTGAAGTCTCTGAGCAAAGCCATCAAGGCGGTAACCTGGCACAATTTGGAGATCAAAAAGGCGGCGGAAAGATTAGAAGTAGAGATTGTATTTGACGTGTAACCCCCACCGTCTCTAGCGTGGGCCGGGAGGGAGTAGGAGATAATCATGAACATCCAAGACCTTAATTGTATCAACGAAGCGGAATGGGAAATCCCCAAAAGCTACCGACACGACATGCGTGTGCCGGTGCGCATTTTTTCTACGCGCAAATTGCTTGAACAGGTGATACGAGACAGATCACTTGAGCAAGCTGTTAATGCTGCCACCTTACCGGGCCTGGTTGGTTCGATAGTTGTCATGCCTGATATGCACCAGGGATACGGCTTCCCCATTGGCGGCGTGGCGGCCACTGAATATCCCGGCGGCGTGATCTCGCCTGGCGGTATTGGTTACGATATCAACTGTGGTGTGCGTTTGCTGGCATCCAACATTGAATTCGAGTCAGCACAAAAGGATATAGACAATCTTGCCACTTTGCTAAACCAGCATTGTCCGTCCGGTGTAGGCAAAGCAGGCGTAATCAGAGTCAGCCTGAAAGAATTGGATGACGTACTTCGGAACGGATCCCGCTGGGCACAAAAAAATGACTACGCGACAGAAGCGGATCTTGCCCGGACCGAGGAAACTGGTTCCGTCAAAGGTGCTGATCCCAATACCGTATCGGAGCGAGCAAAACAGCGCGGACGCGATCAAATCGGCTCGGTCGGCGCGGGCAACCATTTCGTAGAAGTGGATGTGGTCGACCAGATCTTCGATGAGGGTGCTGCCAACGTCATGGGCTTACATGAGAGTATGTTGGCACTGCAAATCCATTGTGGTTCACGCGGGTTGGGTCACCAAGTCTGCACCGATTACGTACGCGAATTTCAGGGGGCTGTTCGAAAATATGGTATCAACCTGCCTGACCGCGAACTGGTCTGTGCGCCGATGGATTCTCCCGAGGGGCAAGCCTATCTCGGCGCCATGCGTGCAGCCGCAAATTTCGCCTTTGCCAATCGGCAACTTCTTGCACATTCCGCGCGAAATGTCTTCGAGAAGGTTTTTGCTGGAAAAACGAAGAGTTGGCATCTGCATCAGGTCTACGATATTGCTCACAATATGGGGAAGATCGAGACCCATGAAGTCGATGGGCGAAAAATTAAAGTCTGCGTACATCGCAAGGGCGCCACTCGCGCCTTTGGTCCCGGTGCACCTGGCCTGCCGCCGGAATACAAGGCCATCGGGCAACCGGTCATCATCCCTGGCAGTATGGGAACAGCCTCCTGGGTGCTGGTAGGCACGGAGGCGAGTATGACGCGCTCGTTCGGGTCATCTTGTCATGGAGCGGGGCGAGTCATGTCCCGGAGTAAAGCCAAGAAAACTATTCGTGGGGATGTGCTGCTTCGGGAATTGGAGCAGGATGGCATCCAGGTGAGAGCCAAGTCTATGCCAGGGTTGGCCGAGGAGTCCCCATCTGCATACAAAGATGTGGATGCCGTCGTCCAAACTGTTTCGGACGCAGGCATTGCCAGAAAGGTTGCAAGGTTGCGGCCAGTAGCGGTTGTAAAAGGTTAAATGCTCATAGGGACAATTCAAAGTGCCCTGCTGGGGTATGAATTGTCCCTACGTATGTTTGGTTACGAAAAAGTTTTAGTGTTGCAAAATCTGGGAAAGGAACAGCTTTGTGCGGTCTTCTTTGGGATTATGGAAGATGTCGTCCGGTGTACCGCTTTCAACAATTTTACCTTCATCAAAGAAGTACATCGTATCGGCTACACCGCGCGCAAAGCCCATCTCGTGTGTAACCACCAGCATGGTCATGCCGGATTTCGCCAACACGATCATAGCATCCAGCACTTCTTTGATCATCTCTGGGTCAAGCGCGGAGGTGGGTTCATCAAAAAGCATTATTTTTGGTTGCATCGCGAGGGCACGTGCAATAGCCACACGTTGTTGCTGTCCACCGGATAGTTGACCGGGGAATTTTAGCGCCTGTTCAGGAATGCCCACACGCTCAAGCAGCTCCATAGCAACCTCTTCGGCTTTTTCTTTGGGCCACTTGCGCACCCAGATGGGCGCCAATGTAACATTCTGCAGTACCTTCAAATGCGGGAACAGGTTGAATTGCTGAAACACCATCCCGGTTTCCATGCGGATGCGTTCGATGTTGCGCACATCGTGACTGAGCTCGATGTCGTCAACAACAATTTTGCCTCGTTGATGTTCTTCTAATCGGTTTAGTGTACGGATAAAAGTTGATTTTCCTGAACCAGACGGTCCAAAAATAACAACCACTTCACCCTTCTTGACTTCCATATCGATTCCCTTCAGAGCATGGAAATCATCAAACCATTTGTGTACATCCTGACAAGCAATGATCGGATTTGTTGTATTTACCATAATGATTACTCCTACAATCGTGTGCTGACACCCATAACATCTTCGAGACGCCGACTAGCAAGTGACATCAAATAACTGAAAATCCAATATATCACTGCGATGAAAATATATACTTCTGTTTGCAATTGGACAAATTCAGGATCCATGTTGATAACCGAACGCCCAATACCCAACAGGTCGTTGATACCGACGATAACAACCAGAGTTGTATCCTTGAACAGCGAGATGAACTGACCCACAATAGCTGGCAGTACTGCCCGTAGTGCTTGTGGCAAAACGATGAAAAGCATTGTTTGGAAGCCATTCATGCCAACCGCTTTGGCTGCTTCAATTTGCCCCAGAGGTACAGCTTGCAATCCACCGCGCACATTCTCAGCTGTGTAAGCAGCGCTAAAGAAAGTAACGGCCATTAAGGCACGCACCAGGCGATCAATTCGCGAATCGGCTGGTAAGAATAATGCCAAAATGATGGAAAACATAAATAGAATAGTGATCAATGGAACGCCCCGGATCGTTTCAATGAAAATTGTCGAGAAGGCTTTGACGACCGGAAGCGTAGAACGGCGACCAAGAGCAAGAACCAAGCCGATGGGAAATGAAAGTATTATGCCACCAGCTGAAAGCAAGAAGGTAACTAACAAGCCACCCCAGAATGTTGTAGCTACACTTGGGATGAAATCACTATCTTGAAGTCCTGAGAGCAGGAACACAGATATAAACGGGACAAGCGCCCATCCAAGAATGATAAAGCCTCCCTTCACAACCTCCTTCTGCCCAATCCAATTGCCGAGCAATAGTAAAAGAACATTCACTCCCAGAAACGTGCGCATACTCAGATCAAGTGCGGGATGCTGTACAGGCAAGAGCGTGAAAACAGCAAAAAATATAATCGCAGCAATTGAAATCGAGCGCAACAAACCGCCCCACTTACCCCAACTGACTCCTAGCATAAATATGATTGCTGATAACCCTACACCAACACGCCATAGTTCGTCGCGAGGGTATTGCCCAACTGCATACAACATAGGGAATTGAGTGACTACGCGCCAGTCAGCTTTTGTAAATATCCATAAGGCCACATTTACTAGAGCAAAGAAAACGATGGGGAGCAATATCACAGTCATCAGTGAGTTGAACCAATTATTAAATAAATTATCCCGCATCCATTTAACAGGACCCGGCGGCTGCGGTGGTCGAATTATTTTTTCAATAACTTGGGCACTTTCCATAATTACCTCATTACGAATTGAATTCTGCGATTATAGATATTGAGGATAAAGGACGTTAGAAGGCTCAAGGTGAGATAGGTTAACATCACCAATGCAAATACAGGGACTGCGCGTCCAGCCTGGTTAATGGCAATTTTCCCAACGCTAAATACTTCCTGAAATCCAATCGCCAATGCCAAACTCGAATTTTTTGTCAGGTTGAGATATTGACTGATCATCGGTGGAATGATAATACGCATAGCTTGCGGCATGATAACCAGACTGAGCACCTGCATGGTAGAGAGACCCACAGCGCGCGCAGCTTCAATCTGGCCGCGGTCCACTGCCTGAATACCCGCACGGACCACCTCAGCTATGAATGCCGCTGTATATGTGGTTAAGCCAATGAACATACCAGCGAACTCTGGAGTAAGCCGCAAACCACCCTTGAAATTGAAACCATCTAAAACAGGTGTAGATAATTGGAAGGGATTTCCCGCTGCAAATATCCACCCTAAAACCCCGGATGCTATCAAAATCCCAACACTGATCGGCAAATAATATGTGTTTTGACCACTGATTTCGCGACGACGGCGCAAAAGAGTATACACAATAATGGCAGCAATAATACCGATAGTGAATAAAATTACAAAGGGCAAACCTGTCTCAGTTAATTGCGGCCAAGTCAGATAAATGCCTCTTTTATTAATGTAAATCGGACCTGGCCAGGCGATGCTCTCTTTTACTTGAGGAAGCTGCCCAAATACAACAAAATATAAGATGAAAAGTAGAACCAACAGGGGAATATTGCGATTGAATTCGATGTAAGCCAGTGCGATGCGACTTAACAGCCAGTTAGATGAAAGGCGGGCTAATGCAACCAGCGTGCCAAGTATTGTGGCAGCAATAACTCCTGTGACAGACACAAGCAAGGTATTTACCAAACCTACAAAGAAAGCGCGGCCAAACGTCATAGACGGATCATATTCAATTGGAGGGTTGCTTATCGGGAAACCTGCATTTTCATTCAAGAAGCCGAATGTCAGGGTCATACTGCGCGCTTCAGCCGCTTGCAAGAAGTTGAGTACAGCCAAAACCAGTAACCCAAGGATAATTACTGTAGAAACAATTTGAGCGATTGCCCTGAGGACACGTTCGTCCCGGTAAAAAGGGATGCTTGTACTTTGTTGAATTGAAGAGTGTGTGGATGCCATTACGCTTTTCCTTGCAATTGGAGTAAGGATGCGGCCACAAAACGACCGCATCCTTCTCATCAGGTTTAAAACTGATAACTATTTGACAGGCGGAGCGTAAATCAAACCGCCGTTGGTCCACAATTCGTTGGGACCGCGGGGCAAGGTGAAAGCAAGACCTTCGGGGCCCATATAACGATCGTAGATTTCGCCATAGTTACCGCCAGCAGCAATGGCGTTGGCCAGAGCTTCAGCGTCAAGGCCTAGATCTTCGTAACCCCAATTACCTTCTTGGCCGAGCAAGCGCAATACGTTGATGTTATCGCTGCCCTTCATTTCTTCAACGTTTGCCTGCGTTACGCCCAGTTCTTCGGCGTTAATCAGAGCGAACATAACCAGCTTCACAGTGTCAAACCAGGCATCGTCACCATGCGGGACTGCCGGGGTGAGCGGTTCTTTAGAAATTGTGATGTCAAGAATGATGTGGTCGTCTGGAGCGGCAAACCCGCTGCGGACGGAAGCCAATTGTGATTTATCACTTGTGGTGACGTCACAGCGGCCTTCTTCATAAGCGCTGTATACAGCCGCGGTCTCTTCAAAGATAACCGCTTCGTATGTCATGCCGTTCTGGCGGAAGAAGTCAGCCAAATTCTGCTCAGTGGTAGTACCACTGGTCACACAAACAGTGGCGCCATCAAACTCATCTGTCGATGTGATACCGCTATCCTTGCGGATCATGAAGCCTTGACCATCATAGAACATTATGATGGTGAAGTTACCCCATTGGGCATCACGGCTGGCTGTCCAGGTAACATTTCGAGACAGCAGGTCAACTTCAGCGGTCTGTAGAGCCGGGCCACGATCAGCAGCTGTCAGCGGAACAACCTCAATAGCTTGGGGGTCACCCAAGACAGCCGCAGCAACGGCGCGACACAGGTCAATATCGAAACCCATGTTGTTGCCGGCGTCATCCAGCATACCAAAACCAGCCAAGTCAGTGCGGCCACCGCAAACCAGTTTGCCGCGAGCCTTTATTGCTTCCAAAACTCCGCCACCTTGTGCAGCAGGAGCAGGACCTTCAGTTTCGGCAGGCTCAGCAGGCTCAGCAGGCTCAGCAGGCTCAGCGGGTTCAGCGGGTTCAGCGGGCGCAGCAGGGGTACCGCCACAAGCTGCGAGCAGCATGGACAAGGCGATGAACATAGTTAAAACAAGATACAGTTTACGAGACATTATTTTCTCCTCCAGAGACTTGTGAATCGATGACATTTGCTAAACAAAGTTTAGCACTTTCAAAAAGATTGTTTATTTTAGTCAGGCATCACCTCCTTGGCTAATTATTCAAATATATGCGGGATCTTCATTTGATTGTCATGAAGATATTAAATTTCATTATAGGTGAAAGCTTTTTCTACCGCAAGCACTAATTTTACCATTTTCAGATTTTTTAGCAATCATGCCTCAAGTAATTATCACACTAGTAGCTTAGCAAACATCAATTGTTGGATAGAGGCTATGCAATTTAATGCG
>CAZCPP010000047.1:0-17083 GCA_964500655.1 uncultured Anaerolineaceae bacterium
TTTGCTAGTTCCCCCCGGACACGGTGCGGTGCTTGAGTATTGCTCCAAACGGTCAATTTTCCTGACAATTCGAATAGGGCAACGGAAGAATGAGGTTCAAGCGGGATTGGGTGCATACTCTGAGAAGTGAAAGTGTCTTCAAAGATGTAGTCAGCTTCTGCAAAACCTTGATCCACGTTTCCCCTTCTGAGCTTAAATTGATTGCAAATATTGGAGCCTGGAACTGGGTGATAATTTGAGGATCTCTTGTATGTCTCAAGTTTGCCATGCACCAAGGGGGCTCCAGCCTTCATCGCTTCAATTGGATCAACCACGGTGGGCAGCTCCTGGTACTCAACCTCTATCAAATCAACAGCTTCCTGAGCCGCTTCTGGTGTTTCCGCCGCGACTGCCGCAATGGGCTCTCCATAGTAACGGACCCTATCTATTGCTAAAAATGGTTCGTCCACAATTCCCTGGCCATGATAAAAGGGGAAATCTTTTCCTGTGACGACAGCCTTTACCCCAGGGACTTGGCAGGCTTTTTGCGTGTCGACGTGCAGCACATTTGCGTGTGGATGTTCGCTTCTGGCAACTTTGCCATAGAGCATGCCCGGAATTTCAAGTTCAACGCCATATGTAAGAGCTCCGGTTGCTCGATCCCAATCATCTAATTTTGGGAACCGTTTACCAATATATTTATGTTCTTGTTTTTCCATTTCCGGATCCTCAGCTTTTTTAAAAGCGCGTGGCGATTTGAGTTAATTTCATTTCACAAACCTATCAGATTGAGAATCATAATTTGACTCCCCCCAGTACTACTGCCAGCAATGCCATCCGAACTAAGAGACCATTGAACGATTCCTGGAAATAGCAAGCCCCAGGATAGTCATCCACATCTGTGCTCAACTCATCCGTTCTAGGACCTGGGTGCAGGACAGAAATGGTCCTGTCCAGTTTCTCAAGCATTGCCCGATCTAACCGGTAGGCACCCTTAACCTGGTCGTACTCCTCTGAACTTTTATAACGTTCCTTTTGGATTCTGCTGATTAAAACCACGTCAGCTTCTTGGAGAGCGTTATTGAGATCCTCCGTCTCTTCGACTTGCATACCTCGGGCTTTGAGATCAGCGAGAAATTCACGCTGAATGAACAACTGAGACGGACTGACAAGTATGAGACGCACCTGGTAATTCGAAAGTACATATGCACGTGCCTTGCTCCCACGCGCATGCCTGTGGTCTCCGCAGAGAACAACAGTTTGTCCATCAACGGCCCCTCGCTCACGCAGTATGGTAAATGCATCAAGGATGCCCTGGGTGGGGTGGTCGCTTGTACCATCCCCAGCATTAAAAATCGGGACCGAGGCAACCTTTGCTGCTGCTGCGGCAGCACCAGACTGAGGATGTCTAAGGACAATAGCATCTGCATAATTTTGAACAGTTTGGATAGTATCTTCCAGCGACTCGCCCTTCCAACTAGATGATGTGCTTTTCGCGTCAGCTACGGAAAGTACTTGCCCACCCATTCTCAACATTGCGGATTCAAATGAGAGCCTGGTTCGAGTGCTCACTTCGAAGAAGAGAGAAGCTAAAACCTTTCCGGAAAGAAGCTGAGATGGGCGAAGGCCGCGTGCAACGTCTTCCAACCGGATAGCGAGATCCATAATATGATCCAGGTTGGTACGCGTCAAAGCCTTGGAATCTATTATGTGATGCATGCGATTTTTTCTCCTTTACTATCTGAACCGATTGAAGCCATGCCAGCACAATTGGTCATCTTATTCGAGATATGAACTTCCCATAGCCTGGTTTTCCGATCACATCGCCGTTTTCCATTACTACCTCACCACGTACGATCGTCATAGTTGGAGCGCCGACTGTCTGCCATCCATCGAAAAGTTTCGCGCTTTCTCTCGAATGCGTGAAGAGTTTGTCAGCCTTGATAGTCTGTTTCTTATTCATGTCAACAATGACGAGGTCTGCATCAGCTCCGACACGAATGGTTCCTTTCCGAGGATGGATCCCAAAAATTCTGGCAACGTTCTTTGAAGCAATGTCGGAAAGCAGGTTCAAACTTAATCTACCTTTATTGACCTCTGTCAGCAGAAGTACCAGCGTTGTTTCCAATCCGGGATAGCCGCCGGGTGCCAAGAAAATGTTATCTTTTCCGCGATCCTTCAATGCGGCAGTATGTGGGGCATGATCGCTACATATGGTATCTATAACGCCATTCAAAAGGTATTTCCAAAGCTTATCCTGTTCATCTTGAGAGCGAAGTGGAGGATGAATTTTTCCATACGGACCTAGCTCCGATAGGCATTCATCAGTCTGCAGGAGATAATGTACACACGTCTCCGCTGTCACAGATACCCCGCGGTTCTTTGCCCTGCCAATTTTTTCAGCGACTGAGCCACTGCTCACATGACAGATGTGCAAATGCACGCCTGTCTCCTCGGCAAATAGAATCGTCCGTGATACGGCTTCCATTTCCGCAATCAATGGTCTTGCCAAATTGACAGCCATCGGATTTACTTGGCCTGACGCGATCAACTCTCGCGTTCTATGCTGAATAATCTCGTCATTCTCAGCGTGAATACAACTGGGCAAACCCGTTTGTGCCACAGCAGAAAAGACATCTATGAGCTCCCCATCGCCATTTACCTCAAGACCTTGATGCTCATCAATCCGATCTGGGGGCGAACTTGTAAGAAATGTTTTATACGCAACCACACCATTCTCAGCTAAAGGCTCTATCTCATTTATGCTGCTCGTACCCGCTCCGCCATAGAGGCCAAAATCAACAATAGCTTTCTCATTGCAAATATTCAACTTGGAAGTCAGCGTTTCAACGGAATGGACACTTGGAACAGAAACAGGATGTTCCAGCACAGTAGTTACACCACCCGCGGCGGCTGCCATGGTGCCTGAGGTAAAGTCCTCCTTTTCGGGATGGCCGGGATCCCGCAAGTGTACATGGGCATCAATTAAACCCGGAATGATGATCAACCCATCTGCCTCGATCACTTTCTTTGCCGGTGGCAAAGCCGGATTTTTGGAGATCGTGACAATTAATCCTTCCTTGACACCTACATTTGCCTCAATAAGACCATCAGGACAAAGAACTTTGCCAAACTTGATTGCCAAATCTAAATCGTTCAAAAATAGGCTCCTCGTTTCATTGCGTCCAATCTGGATACTTGTATCGGTCCAGCTAGCTTAAAAATGATAATTCTCGTCGTTCCTGGGCGGCAGGGATGAAGTTTACTTCGAGATCGTCATCCCCTTTCAAAACCTCAATATTGCCAAACCAATGGGTATCATCCACCGATGGATAATCAGATCGGAAATGGCTTCCTCGGGTTTCCTCTCTTTTGAGTGCACTGGCAATAAGGGCTTGAGCCGTTTTGCTCATCGCTTCAACTTCCTTCAATTTGGCCAACTCATGTGCACTCTGCCAAGGAGAGGTGAGAAGAGCACTTTGGCACTCCTGAATTTTTGAAGCTGCTTTGTGCAACGAATCTCGCGAGCGAACAACGGATGCTCCTTCCCACATACTAATTTGCACGCATTTCCGTATTTCGTTGATCGGAGCAGTTTCTTTTCGCTGGGGTGTGCTTGACATTGGGAAGGCGTCTTTTGGAGAAAGGCGTTTTCTGTTTCGAATTGCATATGCAGATGCTTGCTGTCCTGCAATGGCACCAAAAACGACAGTTTCGTTCAGGGCGTTTCCCGGCAATCTATTCGATCCATGAAGACCTCCGGCCCCTTCACCTGCAGCATAAAGACCATGGATCCCTGTCTGACAAAGAGGATCGATCTTGACACCTCCCATAAAGGAATGTACGACGGGTGTGACAACGAGCCATTGCGAGCTGACATCGAATCCGGAGTTATCCAGATATTGCCGCATGATTAAATAACTTGTTTCCCAGACGATTTGTGGCACATCTGAGAGATCCAAATAGACACCTCCTTCAATACCATTCCCCGCATTCACTTCAGACCAGATTGCGCGTGCCATAATATCCCGGGTGGTGAGGTGTACTTTATCAGGATCATACTGAGACATAAAAGTCTCGCCTTGAGAATTTCTCAGTTTTGCTCCTTCTGAAAACAGGCTATTATGGATAGCCAGCCTTATAGGTGAGATTGCTTGAGAGGGAAAGTACTGCACAAATTCCATGTCACGGAGTGTCGCACCAGCTTCGAGTGCTAATGCATAACCATCTCCAGTCATGTCGACCGTGTTGTTTGATTTTGAAAAGATTTGACCCCCTCCCCCAGTTGCTAAAATTACAGCCCCAGCATGAAATTGAATTCCGTGATTTCTTTTTACATTGAGTCCAACAGCACCCCTGATGGTTTGATCCTTTACCAACAGTCGGATTATAGGCATGTATTCCAATAGTTTTACACCCCGATCTAGAGCCGCTTGCACAAGAGGAATCGTTACAGACAGCCCGGCAGTTTTAAATGGGACATGTTGAGACCATGCGCGAACTGTTCGAGGATGCGTATGCCCAGGAGACATCGTTCGAAGTAATTTATTGTCGGACTTAAGAAATTGCACTCCATATCCCTCAAGTCTACGGATACAAAATTCGGATTTTGCGACCAAAGTTTGCACAAGCTGTGGATCGTTTATGAAATCTCCAACCCTCATTGTGTCCTGATAATGCGTTCCTGGAGGATTGATATTCTTCGAAGAGTGGTCAGGTGCCACAAACCCCGATCCGGAAACGACAGTGTTTCCACTGCGACCTATTCGTCGTTTGGATACTATGACAACCCGATCGACGAGTTTGATCGCCTCCAAAGCAGCTATCAAGCCGGCACAGCCCCCGCCGATAACCAATACATCACACGTAAGCTCAACCCGTGGAAGCATTCTGGCTCCCATCGTCTTTGGATATCTTGTCGGTGGTAATGATGTTCCTTGAAGGGGTTTTATACATGCGTATCTTGCTTTGGCTGAGGCGAAGAGAGACCATTGTTTCTGCCATCTTCAGCCCGGCAGCGGTAGGAGACAGAACCGGTACGCCCAGCTCCTGCTCCAGCTCAGATGTGTATCTTCCCATTCCCGCACATGCCAGAATTAACACTTCTGCTTTGTGATCGTTCACGGCCTTTTGCCCTGCTTTACTAATCGCCGTTCGAGTAGCCGAACGGCGGTGCTCTGTATCCGCCACAGTCAGACCCAAAGGGACAATCGAAGCCAACTTGTCTTTGAGACCAGACTTGATCACTCGATGTGACAGATGAGGAATGCGTTGTTCTGCTACCGTTATGATGGAGAAGGAGTATCCAAGCATAGCTGCTATGTGATGTGCAGTTTCACCGATGCCAATGATCGGTATTTGAGCAATCTCCCGAGCAGCCTCTAACCCAGGATCTGAAAAACAAGCAATAACAGCAGCATCAAAACCATCGGCTTCTGCTTCGCTGACCATTTTCGTCACCTCGTGGGCTGCAGAAACCTCATCATATGCTGACTCAACTGCTTGAGGACCTGTGGCCGGATTTGTTACAAACAATTCTGTGTCTGCGCTTTGAACTTGTTCAAGTTCCTCAGCGATGGATTTTGTCATTTCTGCTAATGTGTTTGGATTGAATACGATAATTTTCACTCCGATCTTCTCCATTGATCTATTCAACAGCCATCCGGATGGCACTGATAATTTTTAGATAATTGCCGCAGCGACATAAATTCCCCGACAAGGCCTCCCGAATCTCAATATCTGTGGGATGAGGGTTCCGATCCAGTAATCCACGTGAACTCATCACAACTCCAGGTATACAGTATCCACACTGCACTGCGCCTTCTCTGACAAAAGACTGCAACAGCGGATGACTGTCCTCATCCGTTGCGACGCCCTCAATTGTGATAACTTTCCGATTATGTGCTTTCATGGCTGGCAGAAGGCATGAAAGCACAGGCTCACCATCCAGCAAAATGGTACATGAACCGCATTCCCCTTCGGAGCAACCTTCTTTTGTGCCTATAAGGTTCAGGTCCTCACGCAGCATCTGCAATAACGACTTGCAATGCCTTCCTCGCAAAGAGACAGGCTTACCATTTAGGCTAAACTCGATGAGATCATCAGGCGATTGATTGCCGGCGTGTGATGTTTCTCTGTTTTCCGTTCCATGTTCCCTGTTTTCGTGTAAACTCTCAGGATGGTCAGGCCAATCCTGTCGCTCTTCGCCATCTCGCAATTGCTGGAGCGCGCGCACCGTGAGCACTTTCACCATAGCCCGACGATAATCAGCGCTGCCGCGAATGTCATCGATCGGTTGGGAAGCGGCTGCCGACAGATCACCTGCTTTTGTGAAAACATCCTCGTCCAGTGGTTGGCCCAGCAAATATTCCTCTGCCTCATTTGCGCGAATGATGGTAGGACCTACAGAACCAAGGGCGATACTTGCAGATGAAATCCTGTCGCTATCAACGCCAAGGACGACAGCTACGTTGACCACAGCAATAGCTTGCGCCTTTCGCAAACCTAACTTGAGAAACGTTCCTCTTTCTTCAGGTTTCATCGAGGGGAATTGGATGCTCACTATCATTTCATCTGGCTGGAGCGCAGTGCGCTGAACTCCAAGAAAAAACTCCGGGAAAGATAATTCTCGTTGTCCGCGCGCTCGGCTGGCCAATGTAATGGTTGCATCTAGTGACCAGAGAGGGGGGATGGTATCGCCTGCGGGAGAGGCGAAAGCTAGATTGCCTGCAATAGTTGCGCAATTGCGAATTTGTGTCGAGCCTACCTGCGAGCAAGCCTGTGGTAAGGCAAAAGCCTTTTCAACAAGTAGATTGGAAGCTACTGCCTGATTATGGGTTACCAGCGGACCTAGCCGGATTATTCCGTTATCGAGGGAGATCATATCAAGATTAGGAATCCGAGTCACATCAATCAAGCAAACCTCAGAAGACCAACGTCTTTCCAAGATTGCCAAGACCAAATCTGTACCCCCTGAGATGATGCGCGCTTGACCCCTCCATTCGTCTAAGAGATCAAGTGCATGATCAACCGACGATGGAGAAAAATATCTCTCGCAAATCTGTAGATCTTTGCTTATCACTTTACAACTCCACAAGTTTGAGGATCATCATTTGCTGCGAGGGGCAGAAAGCCTGCGAACCGGGTTGGCCAAATTGAGCTCGTTCTATTGAGATATTTTCTGATTACCCGCCAGAAAACTATAAAGTTCACTCAGGTCCTCATAATCTTCCATTTTCTCGACGATCCTTGCGATTCTGTCCGTCTGTGAAGACCCTAGAGTTGGTGCCGCCAACCGCACAAACTTCTCTCGGAGTTCCTGTCGGCTCATTGGATTCTCTGGATCCCCTTTTGAGTAATCAACTCTGGATTCATACCTTTTTGCATCTTTCATCGTGATTTCAACGATTTGAAGAATCTTTTCCGGATAGACTTCTTCACATTCGGGTGATACCTCTGCATTAACCTTCTGAGCTAGCTCCAAAATCAGCGGATCGCTGAGGCTCTCTGGGGAAAATTCGGATAAGAGAACACTGCCCCTGGTTAGGGCGGCAGCGACACAAAATGGGAGACTGAATTGAGCATCGCTCACAGTTTCTGGTTTGTACTTGCGGTCTTCGGGCCACATCACCGCACGATACATTTCCTTCGCCAGCTTTACTTTCACCTCCTGAATATCGCTCAATCTCAGATTTTCCTTGGCCTTAATCGATAGGACGGCATCAATTGCAGGATGACAGGCTCGGCCACTCGCGTAAGGTTTAAATGCTATATTCTCAATCTCGAAGACTTGCAACAAGTCTTCTAAGGCTTCGGTTAGCAAACCAGGGCCATTGGCAAAAGCGTGACAAAACCCCATTTCACCTTCTAATACCGTCGTAGGTCCTGAGTAGCCATCAACCACCAAAACAGTAGCAAACCCACCGTTCTGAGTGGCTCTGCCCACCTGCAAAGGCTTGGTTATCGAGCCGTTTCTTTTCCATTCCCTGATGCCTCCTGCAAAGCTACCAGCTATGCCGAAAGCGTTGGCCAAGTCGAAACCATCCAGACCCAGAAGCCGTCCGGCTGCTGCAGCAGAACCAAAGACCCCGCATGTAGATGTCGGATGGAAGCCGCGTTCAAACTGTGCAATGCAAGTAGCCATCCCGATCCTAATGACCACTTCATAGCCAACCACCACGGCAGAGATGATTTCTTCCCCTGTACTTTTGCATTGCTGTGCCATAGCTAGAGCCGCAGGTATCACTGACACTCCTGGGTGCACACTCCCTTTTCTGTGAAAATCATCCAACTCGACGGCGTGTGCACTTGTGCTGTTTACCAAGGCTGCGTCGAGAGGTGCTGCTCCTCCTCCGTGACCAATAACAGCTGCCCTACTTCCGTCGTATTCGGAAGGGATTGAAATACTTTTATAAACAATATTGCTTGCTGGAGTTGATGATCCTGCTACAGTCACCCCCAAGTAGTCCAGGATGCAATCTTTGGCGCGATCAGCGGCCGCAACGGGGATTTGATCGAAAATCGTCTCTGCAGCGAAATTAGCTAATCTTATGGTTGCATTCATATTGTCAGTTACCATCTTGATCTCCAACGGACATCCAATTCATCCATCAATTATTCAATTTGCGCTGCCGTTTCACGGTAGACCAGTTCAGAGTTACATTCTTCCCAAGGACAATCTAAGCAGTCCACATCTTGGACTAATGGACCTTTTCTCCCCTTGATTTCATCCAAAATACTTACCAGTGCCTTTCGTACACTTCCTTCCTCTCCCTGAATTGCCAGAACCACACAACCCCCAGCTCCCCCCAATCCTCCAGCCGCAATTGGAGTCGCCTGCAGTCCAAAAAGAATTTCTATCGCTTTGACTTCGGTTATTGTGTTGCTTCCAACGGGAATTAATCCAGCTGTCAACCCCATGGACCACCCCACTTGGGAGAAGGGGATTGCCTGTGCAGCTTCAGCAATTGGAACAGGAATGAGTTTTTCTAATCCGGCGGCGAGAATTAGATGAAAATCTTTCTTTTTGCGCGAATTGAGCACAAATCCGATTGTGCCACCTCCCCGCTTTCCAAATAAAACTCCCGCATTACCAGATGGATCAACCGCATTGCATCCCTTCACGTAAACATCTGCGGGGCTCATCCTCTGCATTACTTCACCCAATTCCAAACCTTTCTTCAAAACGCCCTTTTCGATCACCCAAGTGGAGGTATTTTTGCGAGGTTCTATTCCAGACGGCGTAGACCCGCTTTTTGCTTCTACCTGGCGTTCATAGCCAACGCATAGTCCCTTTGGTCTCACCGCTCCGGCCAGCCAGATTCCCCCTGGTGGTTGACCAGTGATCTCCTCCACTATCGCGGTTGCCGTGCTACTTGGATGGGTAACGACCAAGCCATTCTCTACCGCGTTTTTTACCGGCCCTAGCTGTGCTATTGCTTTGGCAATTAAGACTTTAGACTCCGGCGGTGTTAACACGATCTCTGCGAAGAACACAATTTACCTCCTCCAATTAAAGTGCGGGTTGTTGTGGTATCTCATATCTTAGAGGACAGTCGTTTCCCTTCGGGAAGGAATTCCATTCCAACTTACTTAATTCGCTGTGCTTCTCTTTCGTCCTCAGAGGCAGAATGAAAGGTTCCCACAGGTTCCTGCAACATGCTGGCAAGATCTGGGCGTCCTTCTAAGAGATACTCCAGGTTCTCAACCAATTGTGGAAAGAGCTCGAGCGGTACTCCCATAAAGACCTCTTCGGGTTTCACTTTCACAAAGGTCCGTGCCCCGAAACAACCCAAGGAGGTACAGGCTTTCCCAGTTAGGTATGGGCCAGCAAAAACTGTTGAGCAAGTCGCGGGTCCGGTCATTCCATCAACAGGAATCCCATTCTCATATGTCAACGATCGTGACAAATATAGAGCCTGCTTGGAATTGCAGATGAAAACAACTACTACTCCGCCGATTTCGGGATGAAATGGCATCTTGTCCATTGGGGCAACAGAATAATACTTAATCGAACCTGACGGTTTGATAATCGAATAATAGGGCAGGTGCCTTCTTCTACAAACAGGACTTCTGTATAAGCCTCTGCCCTTATTCGGATATTGACCCGCGGACCATCGGCCATCTAAAAGCCCAACTTTCGGAGGGGCCATTCCGAGATAATACATCCCATTTGCACAGTCGTGATCTTCCACTGTAGTATGAAAAGCTTCACCCTCGAACCGAGCAGTGTCAAGCATTTCACACGCCTTGAGTAAGGGACCCTCATACTTCTCAACTCCTGGTGGTGGAAATGTTGAAAACTGGATTGCCACTGGAGTCCACTCAAGATTCGCAGCCTTCATCACTCGCTTGGTCAATTCTATATACATTATCATTATCCTTTTTGAGCAAAATATGGCAGCAAAGTTTCAGCCAGGAGACTTATTCCTGACCAGACCTCTTTGTTTCCATGAGTGCTTTAGCCTTCGCGACTGCGCCATGGGCATCTGCTGCCCAGCCCTCGGCTCCGATAGTATTAGCCCACTCCTGGTCTGTAGGTGCCCCGCCGACCAACACCTGAAATTGATTTCGAAGTCCCAGACTTTCCAGTAAATCGATAACGTCACGCTGAATTGACATAGACGTGGTCAGCAGAGAGGACAGGCCAATGATGTCCGCGTTCTTTTCAATCGCGGTGTCCACGAATACAGATGGGGGTTGGTCAACCCCTAAATCTATCACCTCAAAGCCTGCCCCGATTAACATAGTGGCGACGACGGTCTTTCCAATATCATGCACATCGCCTTTTACTGTACCTATCACCACAGTTCCGTACATCTTAAAGTCACTGTCTTCGCCTCCAAGCAGTGGTTTGAGAATCTCGAAGCCGGCTTTCATTGCTTCTGCCGACAGTAACACCTCGGGCAAGAACACTTCTAAACGATTCCACCTTTCACTCATGACCTCCAATCCAGCAGTAAGCCCTCCCTCTAGGACATCTGTCGGCCCCAGCCCGCTTTCAAATGCTTTCGTCACATTCTTCTGGACCTGCTCCACATCACCATCAACAACGGCGTCCTTGATAAGGGTTAGAATATTCTCGGTCATGACTTTATCCTTCCAAATGGGATCCCAAGCTTCTCGAGCTCGATCTTCTGTCGATGATATCGCTCTAATGTCTCAGCTCTCGGCTTAAGTGTTTCTGGATCATATAAATCATCGTACAAATAACCCAGATCTGGTTCGGAGAGTTTATCCTCATACATCTTTATGAAGCGATCTGCGAGTTCGTTCGCCTCCTCTCGGGACATCCCAACAACAGCCAGACAGATCTCCGCAACCAACTTTGCGTCCATTGGGCTCACTCTGTTGGCTTTCCCACCCCCGGAGAAGCCAATTGCTGAAGGATTTCCCCCGGAAGGGATGGCTCCAAGTGCCCAAGCCGCGCCTTCATACGCAATTGTTTCAGTTCCAGGCCCAAAACGAGTTACCAATTGTGCAAAACTAATCATAGGTGTATTGCGTGCAATAGCCTGATGGCTAACATTAATCGCCCACAACATCGAGCGGTGTGTATTATTGGACATTAAGAAATGCAATGGTAACGACGTGCAGTAGGTGATCTTGCTCAATGTCGCGCCCATTAAATGGTAGGCTACATTGCCAATAGCAACTCCCTCTGGACCACCTAGGTAACCACCCAGAATCGGAGAGACTGTCCATTTTCGATTCGCATTCCAGTCAATTAGAAAAGCTGCTTTTGTGAGTCTGTGGTAATCCACTTTGAATTCTGAGATGGGGCCACCTGTCCATCCTTCGCGTCTCGTAAGCCCATTTTCAGGACGTGCTGCAGCCAACGTTCCCATCGCCGTAGGACCTGCGACTCCCGCATTCATGACGGCTATGCCGGGTCTCCCCGCGCGGCGCCTAGCCTCATCATACATTGCAGCCAACCGACTTGCACCAAAATATTCTGTCGGATCATTCCCACCAATTTCAATCCCGTCAATCGTCTGCACATGGGGGCAATTGTAGAGATCACACAGAGGCTCCTGCAAGAACGTCTGCACGATAGGGAAGAACCGGTCTTGAGTGACCGTAGATGCATTAGCTGTGATCCATAATGGCGGGCGCCGTGGATCTTCAACATCTCGGTGAGAGACGATCCGTGCGTCAAGGCCTTCTCCAAATTGAGCCTCTCTTGGGCTGGCCCATACAGCCTCCTCAATCTCATCCTCCGTGAACTGGATAACTCGATTGCTGTCGATGCAGTAAGTCCCAACTTCTGCATAAAATTCCAGTGCTGCCTTATACACCGCATCAGCAAGAGAATCGTCGAATGGCACCGGTGTATTGGGATCAATTTTTATTTTGTATTTTTCCTGGACTTCCCGGATCTTGGGTACGAGAAGTTTCCTTTCGAAGTCTTCTTCGCGCATTATTGGCCCATTCTTGGCCCGACCGACTACATCACGATAGAAATCGAGTGGCATTGAAACACCTCCGTTATCAATTTGAAATAGTATCCAGGTCGACATCATCGCTAACGACGACCTTACTCTTATGCCTTTGAACAATGTCCTTGATGGCTTCTATCAATTTATGAATCTCTTCTTCTGAGTTGTAGAAATGGACCGAGGATCGCACAATTCCTTCAACACCCAGGTGTCTCATCGCGAGTCTGGATCCTTGCCCTCCCGAAGCAACGATGATATTCGCCATCTGATCTAGCTTTCTGGCGACTTGATTTGGATCCATTTCAAGCAGATTCCACGCAATTATTCCTGCCTGAGCATCAAGATCTTTAGTCCCGTACAAATCCACTTCAGGAATCAATTGCAACTCGGAGATAAGCAAGTTCGAAAGAGTTTCCAGTCGCAAGCGAATCGCAGATAGACCGATATCCTCGATATATTCAACTGCGGCTGCCAATCCCAGGACTCCTCCAGTATTTAAAACTCCCGCCTCGAACTTATGGGGGGGCGCGACGTATTCAAAGGAATTTTCATCAATAACATTGGCTGCTCGGCTACCAACCACGAGTGGTCGTAGATGTGCCATATGTTCTTCCTTCGCATATAAGAAGCCGGTACCTTGAGGGCCCATAAGGGATTTTCGGCCACAAAAGGTCATAAAGTCGCATTGAATCTCGTTAACATCAATTGGAATACGTCCTGCAGATTGCGCTGCATCAACCAAGAAGAGAATTTCTCGACTTCGGGCTAGTGCACCAATTTCAGCGACCGGTTGAATACTCCCAAACACATTCGAGACATGGGTCACAGCCAACAAACGTGTGTTTTCTGACAAATGCTGTTCGACTACTTCCGTCTCCAAGACTCTCTCTGGTCCAACAGGTAGAACGGTCAATCGTATTCCCCGATCTTCTGCAAGGCGCATCCAAGGAATAACATTGGACTGGTGTTCCAAGCTTGAAATAATGACTTCGTTGCCAGGCTTCCACTGGATACCACTCGCCACTAGATTGATCGCTTCCGTTGTATTCTTTGTAAAAATGATCTCCGAAGGTGATCTTGCACTTATAAATATTGCCAAGCGCTCTCTGGCTTGATTGACAAGCGAGGAAACTTCTGAAGCTGCACGAGATACACCTACCCCGAAATTGAAAGGCTGGTGAGTGTAATAATCTTTCATTACATCAACTACTGGTTGGGGACTAGGTGAAACGGAGGCGCTATCTAGATAGCATAATGATGATACAAATGGGAAGTCATTCCGAAGTGCCTCTATATCCATTTTCATACCTATCATTCGGTCAATATGGTCGGTTCAGAACGAAGGTTAACGAATTATCTCTAACTTTCAGTTTTGAGATGCCTGAGCAAAGCCGATTTTGCGATCAATAAATGGTCTCGCATAGCCATTTCTGCTAGGTCACCGTCACCAACTTCTAGCGCGTCCATTATTGCCCTGTGTTCCTTTTTGATGTCAGTCGCTCTCTCCGGCATAGAAAAGAATGCATGCCTGTATAGCTCTGCTTTATCCCATAAATTCATTATCATTCTTTGGAGGAGCTTCGAGTTTGTCGCTTCGTACATTTCACAATGGAACCGCCTGTTAAGAATTCGATACTCAATATGGTTGTTGGTTTCTAAGCAGTCTTCCATTTTGATCACAATTTCGCGCAGATTTCTGAGTTGCTCCTGAACAAGGTTCGCCGCGGCAAACCGCATTGCCAGCCCCTCGAGACAGACTCTCACCTGATAGAGCTCCTCGAGCTCCTCGACAGACAGTCTAACAACTTCGGCGCCTTGATAGGGGTTGATATTGATAAACCCTTCTGTTTCTAGTCGAATCAATGCCTCTCGGACTGGCATACGGCTAGTTCCGAGTTGCTCTGCAATTAGTTTTTGGTCAAGGTGGTGGCCGGGCTCGAATTTACCTTGATGTATGGCTTTCCGAAGATGCTTGTATATCAGCTGGGCAGTAGTTTGCCGTTCTACTGTGGGTAATTGATCTACGTTAGTTTCCTGGATATATTCCATGAGTGGATTTCCTCTAGACTTCCAGTAGCTTTGATAAGTAGGAGCCGTTCTCCATGCCGACCTCAATCTCTTCCAAGAGCCCGCAATCCCGACTCGATGGTAAATTCTCCTCCGATCAGGATCGGCTCTCCATCAACCAAATAGTCATTTCCTAATAGAGTTATCTCGATATGACTTTTTGCACGTACCGCACCACCCCAAAGAAGGGGGTCCCAGTTAGAGCCAACGCCTATGCAGATGCCACCGTAATGATAATGAATGGCTGCATTATCCAAATGGTGAAACACCATGCGATGGTCAAACCCTAGATTGACATGCGCGAGTTGATAAGAGTTTGGATCATTCTGTGCTTTGAACCAGTCATCGAGCATAATCCCTACTTCATTGTCCCGATGAATGTTCACCAATTTCCCCTTCTCAAATTCCATCTTCACAGGCTCATGGACAATCCGCACTTGGTGAGTAGGACTTTGGATAAGAAAAGCACCAGTAAAATAGATTATTCCATTGGCACTATCTTCGGGAGGAGGAAAACCCACATGGCCGGGGAAAGTGCCTGTAAAAGATGGTCGCTCCTTGGGATCCCCTCTAGCCACTGAGAAATCGGTCCCCAAGTCCGACGTAATGCAAATTTCCTTCGCATTGTCTATCATCTCCTGTCCCTTACTAATCCGCTCCCCTAGCTCATCGCTGGGAGGACCGTTGATGATGTTGTGTATATCCTTCTCCCAGCCGTACGTTTGCCCATCGACTTTTCGTCCACCTCTTTCTTTAAGAAGAGTGCGGAACCTGGTCAGGGCTTGGGTGTAGGCCATCGTCTTGAAATTTAGGTCGACAACCTGAGCGGCCATAGAGACCATCTCCACAATTAAATCAGGCGGGCCGCTACTCATTGGGGGACGCGCTGGATAGGTAACAAGAATCGGGTCAGCACCCATTGCCATCGCGGCGCAGTAGTATGCATCCACCAGAGGCTGATAATTATCCGTGCTACAAAGAATTACCAGCGACTGGTTCGGATCTAATCCAGCAGCCTCATATCTTTGCTGAACCACTCTGAGTAGTTCGGGAAACCTTTCTTTCACCGCGTTCTCCTTATTCTGGAAATCAAGGAACTCTTGACCAATAAGGTTCGCAAAGCCCCCGGAAAGCCATTAGCCAACTCCCAAATCAGACAAATTGGATATATGAATTTTGCTCTTTTATCCAATATCCAATATCCAATATATCATATTGCACTTATGGAGTCAATATGGCAATCGTGTCGTTGTCCCAAAATTGGAAGGCGATTTTCTAAAAACCGCGAAATTGCACAGCACTTCCGGCATTTTAGCAAACCTCATATCCAGGGATGGCTGGATACCAGGATGGCATTCAAGCGGCAATCGTCTGTCTTGTAGCCCCTGATTCGTCTGACCCGGCTCTTGAACTTGCCAATCATCTGTTCGGTCAAATTGTTGGTCCAGGGCAGCTCCCCATCCTGGAATAAAGTAGTGGAGCAATCCCAACGCTCCATCTAGGTGGCTAGTAAGCGACGCAATTGACCTGCCCCCACAAAATATGATCCAGTTCCTATGTTAGTCCAACCAGTTGAAATTGTGAAGGAAGGTCTTCTATAGCTCCCGGTACTGGGGTCGGTAACCGTCCTAGTTCAAACTATACAAATTCAATGTGATATGGATCAAATAATTAGAGTTGATCACGAAATAAATTATGGTATTCGAGGGTAGTAATATATAATGTTGAAATAACAGATACTCTGGATCTCAAGTTGGAATAATTGAGCATTTAATCTTTGGAGTATAAGTTTCCCATGAATATTCAAATTTCCATAAATACTGATGAGGAAAATTTCAAGCAATGGCTATGTGAAGTAACCATGTGGCCTTCATTCTGGCCTCATTTTGGGGTATCAACATCTGGAACCAACCAAGAAGCTATTTCTCTTGAAACCCAGTTGTGGGAAACCTGATTTAGGGATTGATGAAGACACTTTTGGAGTATATGGGTTTTACACGAATTTTTCTTTTGAAACTGAATTCACACCTGATGGGGATGTAAAAATACTGGAAGGAAGCCAGGAGATAAAGTTCATTGATATCGATATATCAGATTTCGATAATAAACTCGGGCGATAGAATCAGCAACAATGCAACCGATTTCCAGGTCTTTCATGACATCTTTTTGCGCGGAGTGAAGACTTTGTTCCCTACCCCATTATTTGAAAAATTTATGTGAATGCGGGCGTTTGGTGACAATGAGCATAGAACTACCTGGCAGCATCTTGTGCTTATGCTTTTCACCTACTTTGATCATGATAGCATCACCCTCTTTCAAATGGAGGATTTCATTCTCTACCTTCATCTCTACATCACCCTTAATGATATAGAAAAACTCCTCCTTCCCACAGATGTGCAACCGTCCACTAACCTCAGGATCGTAAGTAAGCAAGTCTACGGCGAAATCATCCGCTCTGAATATGCCGGTTTTTCTTTCAGGCCTTGCTGCTTCTGTATAGATGTTCTTCTTTTCCATATTTGTCTCCTTTATTTGTGAAGTATTAAACAGCAATTCCCGGAAGTTAGGGGGAGAAAAGGTTGACAAGGGTTTTCGTAAAC
>CAZCPP010000048.1:0-3669 GCA_964500655.1 uncultured Anaerolineaceae bacterium
TAACCTGACCGATCTTCCTGTGGTGGATGCGGAAAATTGTCTGGTAGGTATCGCTTCGCGCGTGGACGTTGGGACTGCTATGTTGAAAAAATGGGAGATCGTCTCTGGAGACTAATATGACAGCCATAATCGTATCAAGTGTAATATTTATCGTTGCGCTCACCCTGATTTTTACAGAAAAAATGAACCGCAGCATCACCGGGATTGCCGGCGCAACGTTGATGGTGGGGGTGGGCACTGCTTTGGAATTTTACTCACAAGATGAAGCTGTTTTGGCGATTGACTTCAATACGCTGGGCTTACTCTTTGGTATGATGATGTTGGTAGTTTTGCTGGAACCGACTGGTTTCTTCGAATACCTAGCAATATGGGCTGCTCGTCTTTCTAAAGGTAAACCTGTGCGTTTGATGGTTCTGCTGGGTACTGTGACGACTGTATTATCTATGTTCTTGGATAACGTGACCACAGTTGTGTTGATCGCACCGGTCACTGTATTGATCTGTGAAATTTTAGGCCTGAATCCGGTTCCATACTTAATGGCCGAAGCCCTACTCTCTGACACTGGCGGCGTTGCCACATTGGTCGGCGATCCGCCCAATGTGGTGATCGCATCAGCAGCGGGCTTTTCTTTCAATGATTTCCTGACGCATTCCCTGCCGATTGTTTTAGTTGCCTGGTTTGCTGCGCTCTTTTTGCTGCGCTATCTCTTTCGGAATGAACTGAGCGAGATGCCAAAAAACAAAGATGCCGTGTTGAAACTCGACCCCGATGAAGCTTTAAACGACCGTAAAACGATCAAACGTGTGTTGATCGTACTGGGCGTTGCAATGATCTTCTTCTTTATCCATCACAACTTACACATTCAGCCGTCTTTCATCGCGATGAGTGCAGCAGCAGTCGCTCTGGTCTGGGTGCAGCCTGATTTGCATAAAACCTTACAGCGCGTTGAATGGAATGTGCTCATTTTCTTTGGCGCGTTGTTTGTCATGGTTGGAGGGCTGGAATCAGCCGGAGTTTTGCATCAATTGGGTGAGTTAATTGGTAACGCAGGCAATCTTTCACCAGTGGTCTTTGGTGTTATTACCATCTGGGTGGTGGCGATATTATCTGCCCTCGTAGATAATATCCCCATTACAATTGCCATGATCCCTGTCTTTGCCGAATTGGAACGGACGGGTATCAACATTCAACCGCTATGGTGGGCGCTGGCCTTTGGCGCAGGCTTCGGCGGCAATGGAACCATCATTGGTTCAACCGCGAATGTTTTCGTGGCCTCCCTCTCGGAGCGAACGAAATACCCCATCACTTCTCAACTATGGAGTAAACGCGGCTTGCCCGTCATGATCGTGACCTGTTTTGTAGGTAGCATTCTATTTGTATTGGCCTATCCATACCTTAGCCGCTGAGAGGCCTTCCGCTCTGCTGTGTGTTCTTTATGCTAGAATCTAACAATCTGAGAATAGGATGGAGTATCAATGACAAACACAATCCCTGCCAAACGAGGGCAATACTTCGAAGAATTTGAAGTTGGTCAAAAAGTTACCACCGTGGGACGCACGGTTGCAGAAAGTGATATTTTTACCTTTGCTGGCTTATCTGGTGATTTCAACCAAATCCATACTGATGCAGCGTTTAGCAGTGAAGCACCTTTCGGACAACGTGTTGCACATGGGTTATTAGGCTTGTCTATTGCTTCTGGCCTGATAATGCGCACTGGCGTGCTCGAAGGAACTGTCATCGCATTCCGTGAGATCAATAATTGGAAATTCATCAATCCGATTTTTATCGGCGATACCATTCACGTGGAAACAGAGGTTGCCGAAACCAAAGCATTGCCACGCATTGGAGGGGGCGCTGTTGAGATCAAGCTGGATGTCAAGAAACAAAATGGTGAAACTGTTATGAGAGGTACCTGGACGGCTTTGATCATGTCGAAGCCCTAGATTTTATGTCATCCCCTCCCGACGAAGACCCACGCGACAAACTGCGTCGTTTGCTGGCATCGGAAGACGAAACCTTGCCAGATTTACCATTACCAGACGAAGAGCCCGGCGGCTCGCCCTCGGACGATACAATTGCTTCCGTTATATCGTCATTAGGTGAGGAAGATGAAAAAACACCCGCCCCTCCGGAGCAAACGCCTACACCTGATACTCCTATGCCTGCGCTGGACAAGGACAATATGCCCCTGCCTCGCAGAGTGGATGAGATCGATACGGGTGCAACGCGTGTTACACCAGCGGCCTATAACAGCATTCCTTCTAGACCGGTAGACACTCATCAGTCGGTAAACAAAGTACCTTTACAGCCAGCAGGTTCACGGCCGGTTACGACTCAGGTGCCAGCTAGATCTAGAATCCCGTTCTGGAAAGGTAGCGGTGGATGCTTGTTGCGGATCTTTATCATATTTCTATTTGGTCTAGTGGGATTGGCCTTGTTGGGAGGCTCAATTGCTTTGTATCAGTATTATTCCATTGCCCGTACACTACCCAGTGTCAGTGACCTGCGGGAGCGCGCCTCGCAATTTGAGACCACACGAATTCTTGACCGTAATGGCAATATTTTGTATGAGATCATCGATCCGAACGCTGGACGACGCACCTATGTTCCGCTTGACAGGATTTCGCCCTACATTGTTGCAGCGACTATTGCGACTGAAGATAAAGAATTCTATAATCACCCCGGATTTGATTTGTGGGCCATCGTGCGTGCGCTATGGGAGAACTATCGCACAGAAGGACAGGGTGGTGGTGCTTCTACTATCACCCAGCAACTGGCGCGCAACCTACTTCTCTCGCCTGAAGAACGTGTCCAACGAACATACACACGCAAAGCCCGAGAGATTATTTTAGCAGCTGAGATTACCCGTCGCTACACTAAGGATGAAATTCTTGAGTTGTATCTAAATGAAAATTATTATGGAAATATGGCTTATGGGATTCAAGCAGCATCTGAAACTTACTTTGGTAAAACTGCTGACCAGCTGACCCTGGCAGAATCTGCTTTTCTGGCAGGTTTGCCGCAATCCCCATCAATTTATGACATCTACACCAATCCTGAAGATACATTGATGCGCCACCAACAGGTATTGGTATTGATGTTCCAGTTAAGCCTAGATCAAATCTGTATTCCCGTCAGCAATAGCGATAATCCGATCTGCGTAAGTGCGACGGATGCTACAAATGCTGCCAATGAGATCAAAAATTATCCATTTCGCCCGCCAAACATTGAAATTCATTATCCACACTGGGTCACATTTGTGCGAGGACAATTGGAAGAGATGTATGATCCGCAAACTATTTATCGGTCTGGGTTTACGATCTACACCACGTTAGACCCAAACTTGCAGGAAGTTGCCCAGCGTATCGTAGCCGAGAGGGTGGCTGCAATGATTGCCAATAACGCCCATAACGGTGCCTTGCTTGCCATGAAACCCTCCACAGGAGAAATCATGGCAATGGTCGGATCAGCTGATTTTTATAACGAGGCTATTGATGGACAGGTCAATATGGCGACCAGCAATACGCGCCAACCTGGTTCATCCATTAAACCTATCACCTATGTTGCAGCCTTTGAAAAAGGTTGGACGGCTTCAACGTTAATTTGGGATGTGCCTTCTGAGTTTCCACCCTCTGGTGATCCAAATGACCCGCGTGAACCTTACAAGCC
>CAZCPP010000048.1:3769-16885 GCA_964500655.1 uncultured Anaerolineaceae bacterium
GCTAATGGTGGACAGCGCGTCCCGCCAGTGGCTATTCTCAAGATCATTGATCATAATGGTGAAGTGGTCTATGAATATGAACCCCAACCAGGCGAACAAGTCATCCGTGCCGAACATGCTTACCTCATCTCCTCAATCATCTCAGATAATCAGGCCCGATCCTGGATGTTCGGTCCAAATTCAGTTTTAAATCTTTCCTTCCTGGTAGCTGCAAAAACCGGTACCACCAATGATTTCCGCGATAACTGGACATTAGGATACACTCCTGATCTGGTAAGCGGTGTGTGGGTCGGAAATGCAGACTACACTCCCATGGTTAACACCAGTGGTTTGAGTGGCGCTGCACCCATTTGGTCGCAGTTCATGGAAGTAGCTGTTCCCTATGTTAGCGGAGGTAACCCGAGCACTTTTTTCCGCCCAGCGGGAATTGTGGATAAGATCATTTGTTCCACATCGGGCACAGAACCCTCTAATTGGTGTAAGGAACAACGTAATGAAATATTCGCGGCGGATCAACCACCACTTCCCCCTGGCCAGGATTTGTATCGTCAAACTATATTGGACACTTGGACTGGCCTAGAAGCGTCCGATATGTGCAAGGATTACACCGATGAACAGATGGTCGTCAATACAAGTGGCGATCCATGGGCAGAAAAATGGCTGGAGACAGGAGCAGGCAAGGACTGGTTAGAAGCGCATGGGTATTCCCGGGATATCGCAATTGCCCCCCAACGTGAGTGCAATAATAGCGATCCACGTCCTACCATTGAGTTTCGAGACTTGAATGATGGTGACACGATTACAGAAAATAAAATTGATGTGAGAGCCGTTATTGATGCGACTGACGGCATCAAATCATGGGTGTTGGAATATGGGATGGGTGACAACCCAGAACAATGGAAACAAATCGCTGATGGGAAAAAAGCGGTTGGCAATCCCACCACATTGATCAATTGGGATTTGAATGATATTGGTAATAACACTGTTACATTGCGTCTCTATGTAACTGGCGAGTCTGGTTATGCAGAGCACAGAATATCTTTAACGGTGGAGTTGCCAACACCAACACCTACACCGACTTCAACACCTACGGCCACATTACCACCCCTACCTACCGGAACGCCAACCCTGACACCCACAGCAACTAAAATTATTGTGCCAACTGATACACAAACGAACACAGCAACAGCGACTGTAACGTTGTTTCCAAGTGATACTCCAACACCATGATGGATTGATATGCGACTAGAAGATTTGAACTGGATGGATGTAGAACGTTATCTGGAACGGGACAACCGCCTGATTCTGATCTTGGGGGCATGCGAACAACATGGACATTTGAGCCTGCTGACTGACATAAAAATACCCCTGGCTTTGGCTGATTCCGCTTCAAAACGGACCGGGGTGTTGGTTGCCCCACCCCTGAATTTTGGCATTTCCCCGTACTTTCTTGACTATCCTGGCACCTTGAGCCTCAGAGTAAAAACCATGATTTCCGCTGTAGAGGATATTGTTCGCTCGGTTCATCGACAGGGTTTTCGTCGTATTCTGATCCTGAATGGGCATGGTGGAAATTCATCTGTCCGCCATCACCTGGGCGAAGTCAACAATGATCTACCAGAACTGAAAGTGATTTGGTTCGATTGGTGGACATCTCATTCTATTGAAGCGGTTTCTCAGAAACACAACCTCAAGCCTGGACATGCAAACTGGATGGAAGCCTTCTCTTTCACTACTGTAGGGGACCTGCCTGAAGAGAGCAAAACGCCACCCAAGGTGCCCAGCGCGATCATGGATGCAAAAACAACTCGAGAAGTTTATGAAGACGGTTCTTTTGGGGGAGCCTATCGCGTTGATGACGAGATTATGCAGGATTTATTTCAGGCTGCATTGGATGATGTGCTCTTGCTGTTGAAGTTTGAATGAAATCAACCTGCCCATTGCAAGATTCGGACTGGGCGGTCTAAATAAAATTTTTCACCAATCACTATTATCTTCATATCCCAACTTGACTAATAAGTCTCCAGTTACATCCTTAAATAATGCTTTGTGCTCTATGGTGAAATGGTCTTTCCAATCACCCGTCTTTCCTGAACGAAAGGTGTGGCTTTTCTTCGGCTGAATCGCCTCATCCAGTATTTCCAACGCTTTCGCGCGCGCAATAGGGATTTTATAGCCGGTCTTCTCTACTTCATCCAGCATGGCGTTCAAGGTGACATTACGCTTGTTGATCAAGTCTTCAAAGCGAATACACTTCACGTACGGTTGTTCCAGCCATTTAAAAACGCCTTCGTAGCGTTGTTTCACACTGACCATCTTGATCCCATCGCGTTCAATACCTGTGATGGCAACTTTCAACCGTTCTCCAAAATCCGGTAGTGATTTGTAAAATGCGTGCATACCATGCTCTTCATGTATGTCAGTTGCAAAAAATACCTGTGATACCAGCAAGTCGCGTGGATCGCGGTAGATAAAGTAATTTACACGCTCAGTTTCGCATAAAACAGCGACATTTTCACTAGAAGCTTCTACATATCCCCAACCTATCACACCCTGTGGCACACGCTTTATATCATTAGCAACATCTTTTGCCGACCGTCGACCACCAGTTTTATTGATTGTGCGAATTGGTTCTGCCGCCACGTACGAATATGGCATAATCTTAGTGAAGCCATTCAATATTTGTAGTAACAAATGCGACCCACTTTTCGGCTTTGAATTTCCAAAAATGGATGGTGCTTCTAAAAACGCAAATCGTTTCCAACGCCAAACTGCTTGTGCGTATTTGCCAGGTCCGCGCAACATGCGGCGGAGGTGCTTTTTTAATTCCATATAAATCTTTTAGGGGCACGACACTAACGCGCTGGTGTCGTGCCCCTAAAAATTAATCATTCCCGCCAACACGACGCAGTTTCTTCATTGGTTCTTTTTCAGAGTCATACACTTTTTTGACTCCATCGCCCAATGACTGTTCTGTCACTCGAATGTATTTGACTAGCTTCCTGAAGCCTCCGGGTTCTACCGATGCGGCTTGGTCTGAGCCCCACATTGCACGATCAAGCGTCAGGTGACGTTCTACCATGCAGGCGCCCAGTGCTACGGCAATTGTAGATGGAACAAGGCCTACCTCATGCCCTGAATAACCGATCGGGATATTTGGGAATTCGCGGTGCAAAGTCTCCACCATGCGCAGGTTCAACTCTTCTGGCTCACAAGGATATGTGCTAGTGCAGTGCATCATTCCTAAATTATCATCCCCTGCTACGTCCACGGCTTTGCGAATTTGTTCCATCGTAGACATGCCCGAAGATAGAATCAGGGGTTTGTTCGTCGTTCGAACCTTGCGTATCAAGTCTAGGTCGGTAAGCGAAGCGGATGGCAGCTTGTAAGAAGGTGTGTCGAATTGCTCCATAAAGTCTACCGAAGATTCGTCCCAAACCGATACCATCCAAGCTATACCTTTCTCTTTACAATAGCGGTCGATCTCAGCATATTCTTCTTTCCCAAATTCCACTTTATACCGATAATCGAGATAAGTGATATATCCCCAGGGGGTTTCCCGCATTTGCTTCTGCTGCTCGGGTGGAGTGCACTCTTCGGGGGTACGTTTCTGAAACTTGACTGCATCCACGCCTGCGCGAAAAGCTGCGTCGATCATTTGCTTGGCAATCTCAACATCGCCGTTATGGTTTATGCCGATCTCAGCAATGACATAAGTTGGGTGGTTATCCCCGACTCTCTTTTTTCCAATTTTCATTTCACGAGTCATTGTTTTTCTCCTGAATAGATTTTAAAATTAAATCACATAATTCCCTTACCGCGCCACCGCCGCCGGGTTTGCTGAGGACAAAATCAGCTTCGCGCAACACTTCGGGATAAGCATCTGCGACAGCTACCGACCAGCCAACAATCTTAAAGACTGGCAAATCGTTGACATCATTGCCTACATGGACGACTTGCGACGGATCGACACCCTTTTCTTTCATCAGACGCTTCAAAACCTGGCCCTTGGCCTGCAAGCCAAGTCCCTGAATGGCTTCTACCCCCATCTTTTTTGCCCGTGCGGTCACGACAGGATTGGTCTCTGATGAAAGGATGATCGTTTCGACACCTGCGTCGCGTAATGCCTTGATGCGGATGCTGTCGCTGCGACTAGCGGCAACCATCTCACGACCATCCTGATCTGTCCATACAAGGTTATTGCTGATAACCCCATCAAAATCAAGCACAACAAGTTTTATCGTCTCTGGAATGTGTCGTTTTGGTTTTCTATTTGGCAAAACCATCTCCAAGCCGCTATAAACAAGTTCTTGATACTTTTTCCAATCAGAGAGTGTGTCAATGTCCACCGTGTAACGCGGATTAATTACTAATGGATAGATGACATCACCTGTCAATGAGTGTTTGATTGCTATCGTTGAAGTTCGAATCGCATCTATATGACCTGTTTGCCAGTAGACTGGTGGTAAGCTTTGTCTTGGTGCGTTATAAGGTTCAGCAATTCCTGGTACCGCTAATAAAGACTTAATGGGCTTGTCTTCACCTTCAAACCGCCACATCTTATGCGGGTTCTGTCCGGCAGGTACCACACCACGCACACAGTCTGCATCTTCATGATTAAGCAATATGTGGATAGCATTATCTACCAAGCCCATGGGTCGAATCGGTGAGGTTGGCCGTAACTGTACAACAACGTTGGTCCTGTATCCTTCGACTTCTTCAAGCCATTTAAGTCCGTGTTCAAAAACAGGTAAATCTGTGGAGTTGTCTTGCGCAAATTCAGATGGTCGCAGGAATGGTGTCTCCGCGCCAAATTCTCTTGCCACAGCTGCAATCTCTTCATCGTCTGTGCTAACAATAACGCGATCCACAAGCTCGGATTGAATTCCAGCCGCAATGCTCCACGCAATCAACGGATAGCCCGCAAAATCACGGATGTTCTTTCGCGGAATTCCTTTCGAGCCGCCACGCGCAGGGATGAGAGCAAGGATTTCCTGTTTCATTCTAAGCTCATCAAAGTGCGAAATATTGCCTAAAACAAATGATTACCACGCTGTCCAACCACCATCTACGACCACATTATTGCCGGTCATGTATGAGGATGCATCAGATGCCAAATAAAGCAGTGCGCCATTCATCTCATCTATCCTAGCCATGCGCCCCATGATGGTCTTAGCAGAATAATTCTTAACGAAGTACTCCTCATGGTTATTGTACACACCACCTGGGGTAAGTGCGTTTACGCGGATATCTGTTTCAGCGTAATATGCTGCTAAGTATTTAGTAAAGCCCATTACACCTGCTTTAGTTGTGGTGTAATAAACCGGTTTATAAGCCACACGCTTCCCATCTTTGATGTAAATACGTTGGTCGGGGCCATTTAATCCGTATGTAGAACAGATATTGATGATGTTGCCTTTGCCCTGCTTCAGCATCGGTTGCACACAGGCTTGCGTAGCCAAGAACATGCCTGTTAGGTTAACATTTAGAGCTGCATTCCATTGCTCAAGAGGGTAATCCTCAAACGCACCCGGGGCAATCCCTTTGGCGGCTGCAGCTGGGTCAAATTTCGGATCAAGAGCGGCGCTATTAACGAGAATGTCCAGACGGCCAAATTGACTTAGGGTATCGGAAGCAAGCTCACGAGTCGATTCGATGCGGGTCACATCTAGACCGAAACTCATTGTAGTAAACCTGGCATCTGTCAGATCCTTGGTGACTTTATTTGCCGCGTCTTGATTTAAATCTGCTACGACAACTGCTGCACCTGCCTCTGCTAGTGTCCTGCAAAATTCGGCGCCCAGCAACCCCGCTCCCCCTGTAACAACAGCCACTCTGCCTTCGAGCTTGAATTTATCTTGAATCATATAAGATGACTCCTATTCAGGAAATGCGCTAAACACCCAGGTGTTGCTATAGTCTGTCAAATAAAGGCCTCGGCCTAATTGATAATAATAACTTAATGTTTCAGGATCCACTCTGTTCACGCGGAATAAAACGATAACGATCTTTCCATCCAAAACCGGTTGTTTGATATTAGAAATTCCAGGTTCCTTTTTGGGCAAGATACCGCTTGGACGCCCAGTATATAAGTATATAACTCCCGGTTCATTTGAAATAATGAGCACATCTGGGGAGATTTCGCTAAGGGCTGTAATTGCTTCAGAAGCGGACCACTTTTCACCAGTAAATGCGTCCCCACCCTTCCGCCAGTCTTGAACAGAAATTATCTGGACGTAGGCGAACATTCCTAAAAAGCCTACCGCAAGTAGTAACACGATAATTTTCCATGTGGTATTCTTTCTATGCCACAACCAAGTTCCCAAGGTAACCATTAGTAATATCAGCGAGATAAAGATTGGGGAAAGGATGCGCACCTGGAATTTTGTGGCAGCGTCGAATAAGGTCATTGTAATAAATAACGTAAGTAGGTATGCAATCACGTACAGGCCGTTTACGAAGGGTAGTGTGTGGGGTTGTGCATATTTAGCAGGTTTGAACAACCTAGGCAACCCTTGAACAATAACCCATATAAGCAGCACTAGTCCGATAGAAATAAAAACAATTGTAAAAAAATTTGGGATATTGCTCAATACCCTTTGCCATTCTTCAACAGGAAGCAGGAAATTTGTAAAGGTGCCTTTTGCTTTTCTCCAATTTTGAAAAGTGATTGGATGCCAGCCAAGTACCCGATTTGTGAAGCTACCTCCCACTACGCGGTTTCGAATGGACCAGGCAAATATCCATGGGAAAGCGCTAAGAGATAAAATCCCTATATTAGAAAGACGTCTGCGCCAATTATCGTGAAGGATTAGCATTGTGGCTATCATAGTTGCTAATAATGAAAGTGCTGCATATCTAGCTAGGTATGCCCAACCAAGCACTACCCCGAGGGCAATTATTATATATAAATTTGATCGTTCAAAATAGTGATCGAGCAACAAGAAGACGAGCAGCGACAGAAAGATATACAATGGCTCACTCATAGCTTGGGTATGGATGTATAAGAGTGAACTATTTAACAAAACAAATGTCGCAGCTAGAATTCCTGCAATACGCGAACCGGTCATACGCCAGCCAATCCAACCTGAAAGTGCAATGTTCAAGCCAAACAACAAACCATTGAGTGCACGTGTACCTCGTAAGGGATCAAGGCCAGTCATGAAACCAATTACTGCTAATACAGCTGGAAAGCCCGGTGGAAAGTGTGTGACCAGACCATTTGAAACCAACCAGGCTTCGCGATAACCTTGCCCATCCAAGATGCTACGGGCTCCGGCAATATAGGCTATCGAGTCGTCGTTTAATCCCAGGCCAAACGGTGTGCTGAATGTCAGTAACCAAATTCCGCTAACGGCAAGCAGACCGATGGTCAAAAAAAATGCCACGGTCTGCCTGTCAATGTGAAAATTGTTTATTAAAGTAGGCATATCTAAATTAAATAACTTGTGGTTGTAAATATCCCTGTTCTTCTAGATAAGCTACGATCTGGCGAGCATTTTCTTCAGGTGTTACACCGACACCGGCTAGGGTGATCTCGGGATCAATTGGTTCTTCGTAGGGATCGTCAACGCCGGTGAAGCCCATTGGCTTCCCATCAACCACAGCCTGGCGTGCCTTGGCATATAAGCCCTTGACATCTCGTTCTTCACAGATCTCAACGGGAGTATCCATGTGCACCATGATGAAATTATTTCCAACCATCTTGCGCGCTTCATTACGGGCATTTCGATATGGGCTGATAGCTGCACAGACAACTGCACCACCGTGGCGGACAAGTTCACCAGCTACGAAGCCAATACGCAAAATGTTAGTATCACGATCTTCCGCGCTAAAACCAAGCCCTTTAGATAAATGTGTACGAACAACATCACCGTCCAGAACAGTCAAAATCTTGCCACTCGCTAGTAACAGATCGGTCAGTACCTGGGTGGTAGCTGATTTTCCGGATCCTGATAATCCAGTGAACCAAATGCAGAAGCCCTGCTCATGACGTGGGGGGTAGCTTTGGCGTAGAATCTCATCTGTTTCAGGGCGAGTGAACCATTCAGGTAATAATTTGCCCTTGGATAGATAATCTTCACGCACTTGCGTACCGGAGATCGTAAGTGGTTTCACACCTTCAGGAACCTTGTCAACTTCCACATATTCCTTTGTATCTGGTAAATACACCAACCATTGGAAAGGAACCATTTTGACACCCAACTCTTCCTCATACTGCTTGAGAATTTCTTGTGCATCATATGGCCCGTAGAAGGGTTTTCCGCTGCTATCGTTTCCGGGACCGGCATGGTCACGACCGACAATGAAATGGTTTGCGCCATAATTCCGTCGGATAATTGCATGCAGCAGTGCTTCCTTTGGTCCGGCCATGCGCATGGCAAGGGGTAACAGACTAAGTGCAGTGCTATTGGCATCATAGTAGTTATCGTAAAGAGCCTTATAAACACGCACACGGGTATAGTGATCCACATCTCCAGGCTTGGTCATGCCAACTACGGGATGAATCAGTAAGCTACCCCCAATCTCAGTAGCTGCACGTTTCGTAAGTTCTTCGTGAACCCGATGCAGTGGATTGCGGGTTTGAAATGCAACAACGTTCTCATGCCCCATTTTCTCTAGTACCATGCGGACCTCCGAAGGTGTTCGGCGCAACTCAAAAAAATCATGATACTTTGGCAGGTTGATTACCTTCAATTCACCGGAGATGCAAACTTTTCCCCAACCTCCCATTTCAGAAACCATAGGGTGACGGGCATCGTTACTTCCATATGCTAAGCGGGCTTCTTTTTCTGGGCTCCATGAAAAAACTTCTTCCAGTTTCATAATGGCTAGCGGATCATTCAAGGCATTACGTAAAACAAGTTCACTACCAACGCGGGGCAAATCATCAAGATTAGCTGTTAAAGTGATCGGTAACGGCCATAAGGTGCCTCCATCCACACGCATCTCATTCAATACACGATCATAGGTGGACTTATCCATAAAACGATCCAACGGTGAAAAACCTCCAGTTGCTAGCAGTTCCAGGTCATTCACTGCACGTTGATTGATTTTGATTGAGGGCAACTTGTGTAAACGATCGATCAAAATCTCACGCTCATTATCAGTCACAACCAGGTTGACCAATTTTCCTCCATAGGGAGGAATCAATTTTGCTTTTGACATTCAAGTCTCCTTATCTGAACACATAATATTATAAATTTATATGTGTCAGAATACACAAGGCGCTATTATAGCGTAATTCCATCAAAATTCAATGGTTGAATTTTGATGGAATTATCTTATTTCGTGCAATATTGAGTATTAATTACTCTAATAGCTTGATGATGCAGCTGTGGCAATCCACTTAAAATTGAGCAGGCTTGTTGTGCAACATATGGATCGGCAACAACAATTGGGGCCAATTCTTCTAATCGCTCCACCTTTCCTAGTTGCGCGTATGCCTGCAAAAATGGCATCCACTCTATTGCATCTCTCGGTACAAGGTTATTACCCATGGCCTCACTGCCAAGAATATCGATTTCAACCCAATCTTTTCTTTGTCGTGCAAGAGATGCTTTTTGGTAATAATAGCACCAACCATGTTCAGGTTCTGGTCCAAATATAATTTCCGAGGGTGAGGGGGCATTTACATATGGAAGAATATACTCGAGGTTCGAATATGGCCCTATGATTTGAATTGATTCGTTTTCATAGCTTGAATATTCTGGTTGTTGTCCATTGATTATATGAACGCATGAATTTGGTTTCGGCTGTGACATCACCAACAAGTTTCTATAGTTTTTATATGTTCGAATTGATCTACGATTATCATATTCCTGACCTTCATTATGCAAGGTTTTATCTACAGTGTCCTGGTTTAGCAAGGCTGCAAAAATGCCTGGCTGAACGTATTCATTTTTAGTACTCTCTGGATGATAGATTAAATTTGCTGGTCCCCAAACAAAATAATCTTCTTCTGTAGCGCCTACTGCATAATTTGCGACTATAGTCGTATGTTTATCAAATTGAGGAATACGCCAACTTACCTGCCACCAAAAAACACGGGTTGCTTGAGTAACTTGAACAGCTCTCTGTGAATTAGCAAAATGAGTTAAAGTAGCAACAAAAATTAGTGCAGTTAAGATTACCTTTTGTAAAAACTTTGACTTTAAAGAAAAGATAAGAGCAACTATAAAAATAACTGCACCTGTTGAACTGACTAAAGTATAACGAGAGTAAGAAGTGAAGTCTACATATCGATTGACCATTGCAATCGGTAACAAACCTATAATTGCAGTTGATAAACCAAGTAAAACGGCCTCAAATCTCCATTTTCCATCGCTGTTTTCATCAGGACTTTCAACTTGCTGCAGTAACTTCAACGCAATCGCAGCTGAAACCACACCTAATCCCAACCCTAATAAAAATAAACTTCGAGTTCCTATCCAAGATAACAATTCCGATAGCGGTTGACCCCAAGCTAACACGACAACATCGAATGTATCTGTAAGTATGCTGGAAAGCCAACGTACACTCGTTTTTAATGGAGATTGAACAATCTGATCTAGCTGCAGACTTACGTCTGTTGCGCCTCGTTCTGGTGTAAACAAGACTAACCTCCAATATAAGAAAAAGAGTGGCACAATAATCAATATATAAGCGGAACGAAGCGCGTGCCAAAACCTTTGTATCAAGGTGCCACCGTGTCGAAAAGCAAGCACGAAAACACTAAACCAACGCAAGTACTCAAAGCCAATGTACCATTCCATTTGTAAAAGGTAAAACCACCCTAGAATAGCGGCGATGGAGAATAATAAAATTTTATGTAATTTATTTAAGCTCAGAATGGCTTTTACCGAACAAGCTATTGACACCGTTGCCGCTGCCAGCCCAACAATGTGGGATTGATAATCAATGGCGTTTGGTTGCGATAAGAAACCAGGATAGATAAGGAATAGTAAAGCCATACAAGTTGCCGCTAAGAGTTGGCGTGGCCAAAGTAAGCGGGCTAACCAATACAATCCCAATGCACTGATCAGTCGAAAAAGATATGCACTCAAGTTGAAATATAACGGATCTTGTCCAAACAGCCAGTACGCTGGCCCCATTACAAGGACACGGCCAGGACGATCAATTGCAAAAATATCACTAAACACTGATAATCCCTTTGCCCCTGCTGAATACATTAAATACCAATCGTCGTTGAAATAACCAAATTGCGGAACGAACACCAAATAACACAACCCTGAAACGAGAAGAAATAAACCGAGTACCGGGAAGAATTCTGATCGAATAATTGCTTTTACTTTGTCCATAAATTACTCCAATTATGTGTTGTGCTCTAATTGTAATGGCAAAGGCAACACCAATTATAAAAAACGCAATCCAAGTTTTCTGATTCTACAAATGCTGATTAGCATTGAAGAGTGCCATGATAAAATGATTCAGGGAATATTCATTCAACCATGACATCCAAACACCGTATAGCAATAATTCTATTACTTATAATCTATATATTTTTCCAATTACGAAATTCTTGGGCTTCTGATGATGCTTTTATTACACTTCGTGTGGTACGTAATTTTCTTCATGAATATGGATTACGCTGGAACGGTGCTGAACGTGTTCAGGTATTTACACACCCGCTCTGGCTGATGGTTCTAACCCCATTTTATATCCTGACTCGAAATCCTTTTACTACTTTGTTTGTTGCATGTTTCGTATTATCTACTGCAGTGATTTTTTTGCTTTTGTATAGAATTTCTCCTATTTCCTGGATACTTCCAATCATCACGATGTTGTTGCTCACTTCCAAAGCGTTCATGGATTACTCCTCCTCAGGTTTGGAAAATCCTCTATCTCACTTTTTAACTCTCCTGTTTGTAGTGGTATTTCTTCGCAATGAGATAAATTTCAAGATTTCCATCTTTTTTTTATCATTACTCATTTCCCTCTCTATGCTCAACCGTCTTGATACATTGTTAATCTTCCTGCCAGCTTTCCTATTAATTCTTTGGCAATCCCGCATGGATTACCGCAACACGTTGAGCAGTATGATCTTGGGCTTCTTACCAATCATCATCTGGGAAATCTTTTCTATTCTTTACTACGGTTTTCCTTTTCCAAACACATACTATGCCAAATTGACCACAGGGATTTCGCAGCAAGAACTCTACAAGCAAGGCTTGTTCTACTTCCAAAACTCACTTACCTGGGATCACATCACGCTCCCCGTTATTAGTCTTGCAATTTTATTTTCTTTTATTTATCGTGAACCTAAACGAATCAGCTTGGCTTTGGGCATAGTACTATACCTCATTTACATCCTTAGCATTGGTGGAGATTTTATGAGTGGCCGCTTTTTTTCCACCCCCTTTATCCTGTCCCTGGCCCTAATCCTGAAATCACCGAGGATTGTAGAAATGAAGATCGAACCAATTTCTTCACTTGCCATATGCTGTCTAATTTTTGCCGTAGGTTTGACATCATTTAAGCCACCAATTCTCGTCCAAGCAACCGAACGCAATGGCATCATGGATGAACATGGGATTGCAGATGAGAAATTAGTCTATTTTCGGTGTTGCAGCCTGCTTAGTCAATGGAATGATTCCACATTGCCCAAGATTGCGGATGATGCCCTCAAAGCTGATCGAGAAAGGGTTCGCTTAGTTATTCGCGAATCTATTGGCGTCTACGGCTTTTATACTGGACCTGGTGTCTATATCATGGACAAAGTTTGCTTGAGCGATCCATTGCGATCACGCCTACCTGTGACTGGCTCATGGCGCATCGGGCATTTTTATAGACATTACCCTGTTGGTTACCCAGAATCGATTGAAGACGGTGCTATGAATCATATTCGTGAACCACATTTGCATGAATACTATGATAAAGTCATGTTGATTTCGCGAGAGAAGCTTCTGTCCCCTGAACGATTAAAGACGATTATTATGTTCAATCTAGGGGCTTATGACTATTTAATAGACGAATATATGAACTCCCAAGATTGGGAAAACCAATAATCTCATCTTGATCGAAGATTAATCACACGACCACTCGTCTCAGATTCATGAATGGCTTGCACCAGTTTCTGCACACGCACTCCATCTTCAAGTTTGCAAGAAGGTTCTG